>DASUTR010000023.1:0-5782 GCA_036374535.1 Polyangiaceae bacterium | reverse complement strand
GAGCCGATAGAGCGGGTGCGCGTTTTCGCCGTTCACCTCGAGCTTAGCGAAGAGCGGGAACGTCACGGCGAAGCGCTCCTTCGTGAAGCACAGGATGTCCGATTCGCTGCCTTGCTCCTGCCTGCCGAACTGATTGCAAGGGAAGCCGAGCACGGCGAAGCCGCGGTCGCGATACTTGCGCCAGAGAACCTCGAGCCCTTGGTACTGCGGAGTGAACCCACAGGCGCTCGCCACGTTGACGATCAAAAGCACCTTGCCGCGGAACGGCTCGAGCGTCGTGTTCTCGCCGTCGATCCCGACGAGCGGTATCCGGAAGAGCTCGTCGTCAGCAGCCATGCTCTGGTCTACCCTTTGGGTTGGTCATCGACAAATGGGTTGCACCGGCGGTGGTGTCTCGTTTAGGGACGCGCGAACTCGGGGATGCGAAAGCGCTTGCGGTAGGCGCCCGGCGCGAGACCCGTCGTGCGCTTGAACAGGCGCCGAAAAAAGGCGCCGTCCTCGTAGCCGACGCTCCAGCTGATTTCGTCGACGGGCGCGTCGGTGCGTTCGAGGCGGCGCTTGGCGTCCTCGATGCGCAAGCGTTGAACGTAGGCGATGGGTGCGAGCCCCGTCGCCGCGGTGAACCGTCGCTTGAACGTCCTTTCTGCGAGCTTGGAGCGCTTGATCGCCTCTTCGACCGGACTCTTCACCGAAAAATGCTTGTCGAGCCAGGCCTGCGCGCTCTGGATCTCGCCGTCGCCGTGATCGCGCTTGCCCTTGAACACGATGAACGGCGTGAGGCCGTCCTCGTGCCACTGGAGAGCGAAGCGCCGCGCGAGCTCCTGCGCGGTCGTCGCCCCGGAATAGCGGGCGATCAGATAGAGCACGAGGTCGTGCCACGTCATGGACGCTCCGGAAGACACGAATTCGTCGCGTGACCCGCTGATGACGAGCACCCGTTCGGGGTGAACCGGAACCTCGGGAAAGCTCTGGCGGAAGGCGGGCGCGTAGTTGAAGTGAACCGTCGCGTCTTTTCCGTCAAATAGCCCCGTTTCGGCCAAGAGAAAGATCCCCGAGCACGCCGAACAGAGCACCGCGCCTCGCTCGTGCATCTGCTTCAGCCACGCGACGAGGCGAGGATAGCGGCCCTTCTTCCAGCCACCGGAGGGCAACAGAATCGACGGAACGATCACGATGTCGCTCGACTCGATGTCGCCGATCGAGCGCTGCACGTCGATCGGCACGCGGCTCGCGAGCTCGAGCGGACCTGTCACTTCACCCACGATATCGACACGGAACGGAGGTTCGACGCCCACCGGCGGCGCATCCATGCTGGCGTTCGCGTTCATCACGTCGAAGATCCCGAACAGCGTCGAGACGACGGCGTCCTGCAACGCGACGATGCTCACGTGACGTGCACGGGAGCCGGTGGAGGGAAGGCGCCGAGCCATGAGCGAGCTCTAACGGGCCCCACTTTGGCACGAACGAACCGATCGCGGGTCGTCCCAGCACTCCTTTTCGAACGCGCCGGTCGCCATGATCACGAGCAGAAAGGAACTCCCATGACTGCTCGTCGCATCGATGAATCCAAGCTAAATTCCCTGCTCGAGCGCGCCGTCGCCGACCTCTCCGCCGCCTCGGGCGGGGTGATGGTGAGCTTCGGTCACAAACTCGGCCTGTACAAAGCCATGGCAGGCGCCGGCCCGCTCAGCGCGAAAGAGCTCGCTCTGCGCTCCGGATGCGCCGAGCGCTACGTGCGCGAGTGGCTGAACACCCAAGCGGCGGGGGGCTACGTCGACTACCACGCGCAGAGCGATACGTACGAGCTCACGCCCGAACAGGAGCTCGTGCTCGCGGACGAGGAGAGCCCGGTCTTCGCTCCACCCGCGTGGAACGTCTCCGCTTCGATGTGGCTCGACGAAGAGCAGACGCTCCGCTCGTTTCGTACGGGCAAGGGCGTCGCGTGGGGCGAGCACCACGAACGCCTGCACTCGGGCGTCGCGGCGTTCTACCGGAACGGCTACCGCGCGAGCCTCGTATCGCAATGGCTTCCGGCCCTTCACGGCGTCGTGGAAAAGCTCGAAGCCGGCATCACCGTGGCGGACGTGGGCTGCGGCCACGGGCATTCGACGGTGATCATGGCGCAGGCCTTCCCGCGCTCGCGTTTTCGGGGCTTCGACGTGCACCGCGCGTCGGTCGACGAAGCGCGCCGCAACGCCGAACGAGCCGGTGTCGGCGACCGCGTGCGCTTCGACGTGGCGCCCGCGGTCGACTACCCGAACGAGCAGTACGGGCTCGTCTGCTTCTTCGACTGCTTGCACGATCTCGGTGATCCCCTCGCCGCGGCGCGCTTCGCGAAGAGCGTGCTTGCTCCGGGAGGCACCGTGCTTCTCGTCGAGCCTTTCGCCGAGGATCGCCTCGAGAACAACCTCACCCCCATCGCGCGCATGTACTACGCGGGTTCGACCGCTATCTGCTGCGCCCACGCAATCTCGGAAGGCGGGAGCCTCGTCCTCGGCGCGCAGGCCGGCGAGGCGCGCCTCGGCGAAGTGTTTCGCAAAGCGGGCTTCACGCGCTTCCGGCGCGCCGCCGCGACGCCGTTCAACCTCATTCTCGAAGCCCGCCCGTGATCCCGGTCGCCCACCACCCCTAGGAAACTCGAATCATGAAAACCAAACGCTTTTCGGGCCTCACCACCCTTCTTCTCGTCGCGCTCGGCGCTCTTCCGGCCTGCAAATCCGTGCACGCCGACGAGCGGCAAGCAGCGCCCGAGCACCGAGCGGCCGCCACTTGGTGCGGCGGCGATTGCGATCGCGTGATCGTCGACTACAGCCTCACGGCGTTTCAGGTGATCAAGGCCGGCGACGGCTACCAGGATCCGATGGCGGCGTCGCGCTCGCTCGCGATGACGCACCTCGCAATGCACGACGCCGTCAACGCGGCGCGTCCGCGCTACCGTCGCTACGCCCTCACCGTCGCGCCACCTTCGAGCCGAAACGCGGATCCGGCGATCGCGGCCGCAGTCGCAGCAAACGACGTCCTCGCGGCGCTCTATCCGCAGCCGGCGGCGGCCGCGCTACTCGCGGCCGCGCTCGACAGAACGCTGGCCGACGCGGGCATTGGCGCGTCGCTCGAAGCCGGCAAGCAACTCGGCAAGGCGGCCGCCGCGGCGGTGCTCGCCAAGCGGGCCAAAGACGGCAGCAGCGAGAAGGAACCGTACCGGCCGGAGACGGCCCCAGGTCGGTATCGTTACACGGCCCCGTTCGACTTCGCGGCCGCCCCGCACTGGCGGAAGGTGACGCCCTTCGCGCTCGAACGTCCATCGCAGTTTCGTACCCCGCCGGCTCCCGATCTCACGAGCGACACGTATCGGCGCGATTTCGACGAGGTGAAGCGCGTCGGCGGCAAGGGTGCCGGCAGTGCGCGGACGGCGGACGAGACCCAATACGCCGCGTTCTGGTACGAGTTCTCCGACATCGGCTGGAATCGCGTTGCGCGCGTCGTGTCCGCGCAGCTCGAACAGGATCTCTGGGACCGGGCGCGCACGTTCGCCCTTCTCAACATGGCAATGGCGGACGCCTACATCGCCGGATGGGATTCGAAGTATCACCACGATACTTGGCGACCGGTCACGGCGATCCACTTGGCCGCGCACGACGGAAACGCCTCGACCAGCCCCGACACCTCGTTCCAACCGCTGCTCGTCACGCCACCGGTGCCCGACATGCCCTCCACCCACAGCGCGCTCGGCATGGCCGCCGCGACGGTGCTCGCCGGCGCCTTTGGCCGCGACCACGTCGCTTTCAGCTTCGCCTCACCGAGCGCGCTGCCTCGAAATCCCGTACGAAACTTCCAGAGCTTCAGTCATGCTGCACGCGAGAACGCCGACTCGCGGGTGAAAGCCGGATTGCACTTTCGCTTCGCGACCACGGCGGGCCTCGAGCTCGGTCACCGCATCGGTACCCACGTCATCAAGAACAGCCTGCAAGAAGTCCCCTGAAGGAGCCATTCGCATGTCCTCGCTCACGTTCCGACGAGCCCGCCCCGACGACGCACCGCGACTCGACGCCATCCGCCGCGCGGCGTTCGAGCCGGTGTTCGCGTCGTTCCGCTCGATCCTCGGGGACGAGCTCTACGAAGCCGCACAGCGGCAGAGCGACGACGGCCAGGGCGACCTCCTCGCTTCCCTCCTCGCGGGCGACTCGGGATGGTCGCTTTACGTCGCCGAATCCCGCGGCGAAATCGTGGGATTCGTCGCCGTGCGGCTCGATACGGCGACGAAGGTGGGCGAGCTCGGGTTGAACGCCGTCGCTCCCGAGCGCGCCGGCCACGGAATCGGCACTGCGATGTACGAGTTTGCGGTCGCGCGACTGCAGGAGGGGGGAATGAACGTCGCGACGGTGGGCACCGGGGGCGATCCGAGCCACGCTCCCGCGCGCCGCGCGTACCGAAAAGCGGGCTTCGACGTCGAGCTGCCCACCGTCTGGATGTACCGGAGTCTTCGCTGACACCTGCCGGCAGTCACCGCGGCGGCGGCCCCTCCCACGCCTCGCTCGCGGCAAGCGAGTGCGGCGTGGGGGAGGGGCGAGCCCCGCGGAGGGAGCGTCGCGCTAGGCCGTGCAGACGCCTTCCGCGCAGCGCTCCCCCGAGGCGCAGTCGCAATCGCACGTGCAGGCGCCGGTGTCGCCACCCGCACCGCCCGCATCCGTGCCGCCGCTCGCGCTGCCGCCCGTACACGTCGCGCTGCCGCCCGTGGACGAACCGCCCGTCGAAGGCGAGCCCCCCGCGGACGAACCACCCGTCGAAGGCGAGCCGCCCGCCGGCGAGCCGCCCGCCGGCGACCCGCCCTGGGTCGACGAGCCGCCCGTCGAGGTAGCGCCGCCCTGATTCGAGGAGCCGCCCGCAGACGAACCGCCGCGTCCACCCGTGCCGCCCGCGCCCGGGTTGCTGCAGCGACCTTCCTTTACGTCCTCGCAGCTGCTCCGCGGCGCGCACTCGCAGAGCTCGGCCGTTTCTTCGGGAAGGATCTCGAAGCGCTCTTCGCAGGCGTCGATGCACTCGTCGATGTCGTCGGCCTGCGAGCCGCCGCATACGCTGACGCGAGCGCAGTACTGAGTACAGAGTTCTCGCTCTTCGAAGTCGGGGGCGTCGCCGTGCCCCGTGTCGCTGCAAACCGCCCCCTCCTCACAGCTGTGAATCTCGCAGCCTGCAGCTGCCATCGCAAACCACACACCGAGCAGACTCCCCATCACGATCGATTTGGTCATGAGCATTCCTCCGTTTGGTGAGCGCCCCGCGGGCGCAAAGCTGCGAATCCCGCGACCCGCGCGGTGCGTGCCCGGTCTAGGCGCGGCCGTTCAAAGGAATTTCGCGGTCTCGCGCGGAATTAATCGCCGCTCGCTTTGAACGAATTGCCGCATTCCGGGAACTCACCGCCCCCGAACGCCCGGTCCCTCAGGCGGCGGCCAGGTGACGACCGTTCGCCGCGCGTCGTTTCGTCGCTGCCTTTTTCTTCGTGCGGCCGTTCGATTTGCCGCGCGAACTGCGGCTAGTTTGCGCGCCGTTCGCGCGCGCCCGGTCCGCCTCGGAGGCCGCTTTCATTTCAGGCGCAGCGGTGCGAACGGCGCCGCTCTCGAGGTCGGCGACCATCTGTTTCAGGATCTTGACGAGGTGCGTCCGGCGAGCGTTGTCGCTCGCGCTCCACGTTCCCTTGTCCGCGCGCTTGTGGGCAAGCTTGAATTTGAAGCCGACCATGTCGGTCTGGTAGTTGTTGGCGTCGAGCTTTCGAGCGCTCTGATCGGCC
>DASUTR010000022.1:0-11215 GCA_036374535.1 Polyangiaceae bacterium | reverse complement strand
GTCGCCCGCGCCTGCTCGAGGGTCTCCGCGGAGCCGCCCGGAACGATCGGCACGCCCGCGCCGGCCATCGCCGCCCGGGCGCGCTGCTTCTCGCCCATGGTGCGAATCGCCTGACTCGGCGGGCCGATGAACGCAACGCCGCGGGCCGCGCAGAGCTCGGCGAAGTCGGCGTTCTCGGAGAGGAACCCGTAGCCCGGGTGGAGCGAGTCGCAGCCGGATGCGAGCGCCGTGTCCACGAGCCGCTCGCCGTCGAGGTACGCGCGGGGATCGCCGCCGAGCGATATCGCCTCGTCGGCGCGTCGCACGTGGAGCGATTCGCGATCGACCTCGGGGTACACGGCGACCGAGGCCACGCCGAGCTCACGCGCCGTGCGCGCGATACGAACGGCGATCTCTCCGCGGTTGGCGATGAGGAGCTTCCGAAACATCGGTTGGCCCGCGGCGCGGGCGCTCCTCTATTTACCCCAAATGGGGGGATAGCCTACGTCAGCGTCGGGCCACCGGTCAGCGGGCCCGTCGAGTGGCGGGCGGTTCCGAAGGTCGTTCGGTTGTCCCCGAACAGGTGGAAAATGGAGACGAGGAGGTTGTTGTGCGGCTGGCTACTGTAACGGAGCCAGCGGCCCGTGCGCATGCCGCCGCCGTTGCCGGCGAGGATGAACGGCATGTTGTCCTTCTGGTGGAGATCCGGCTTCTGGATCTCGGAGCCGAAGAGCACGACCGACTCGGAGAGGAGCGAATGGTTGTCCGGCCCCATCATCGTCGTTTCCATCTTCTGGAGGAGATACGCGTGCATCTGCGAGTACCAGTTCGCGATCTTCTCGCATTCGGCGGCACGGAATCCGCCGTCGTGCTGATAGAAGTGGTGATGGTCGGGCAGACTGAGCCAGGGGAAGGTGTGCTTCGCCTCGGTGTCGCTCCACTGAATCGACGCGACCGCCGTGCGGTCGCAGGCCATGGCCATGACGGCCATATCCATCATGAACTTCCCGACTTTGGGGATTGCGGCGTCGCTCGCCGTGTCGCGGATGGAGCCGTCGTCCGCGGAGTTGAGACCGGCCCTCGGGTTGTAGTCGGAGGTGTCGACCTTCATCGGCGAGATGCACGTCGCGGGGGGCTGGTCCGGGGGAACGAGCCCCATCTCGATTTCGCGGACCTTCGCGAGGTGCTCCTCGAGACGCAGGCGATCGCCGCCGCCGAGGCGTTGGGCGAGCGCGACGTACTTGCGATCCACGAAATCCAAGACGGACTTCTTGCGAGCGATGCGAATCGCTTCGGTGTTCGTCGGCGTGTCGCTCGTAATGCTGCCGAAGACTTCGGTCCAAATCGCCTGCGGATCGATGCGGGGCGGGATGGGGCTGAAGCTCGTATTGTTCTCGAAATTCAGCGAATTGATGGGATGGAGCCGGCCGTGGGATTTGCCGGTGGCCCATCGAATCGCGAGCTCGAGGCTGCGGATCGGCTTGCCCATCGAAACCCGCGCCGCGAGGACCTGATCGATCGAGGGTCCGCGCGAGTAGACGGTGTTCGGCGTGACCTGCTCGGTGCCGCTCAGGAAGGCGATGATGCCCGCCTGATGCTGCTCGCCCACGGCGCTCGCCATGGTCAGCCCCTGGACGATGTTGATCTTCGATTTGACCGCTTCGAGCGGCGAGAGGATCGGGCTCAGCACGGGCGCCGTTTCGGTTCCGGTCGGCGTGAAGCGGTTCATCACCGTACCGCCCGGCTGGTAGACGGCGATGAATCGCTTGGCCGCGTTCGCAGCCGTCGTCTGCGCTTCGGCCGTCTTGTCGGTCATGCACTCGAGCCAGGGAAGCCCGATCGCGATGGTCCCCGCGCCTCGGATGACGGTACGTCGGTTCAATCGAAACTTGTTCATCACCATCACTCCTGAGCACCGAGGTAAAGGAAGCCGTCCGTCTGCGTGATCGCGACGAGCATCCGCTTGATGTTGTAGCCCTCGGCGGCGAACGACTGAGCGAGCGCTTCACGATTGCAGACGTCTTGCGGGTCGGACGCGAGCAGCGTCTGCCCGTATGCGTAGTCGAGCCAGTGCTGCGGGAAGCACGCCATGACCTCCGCGTTCTGCGACAGCCGCCGCGCGAGCTCGGTCGCGCACGAGCCGTTGCACGGTGACGCGTACTTCGTCGGGCCCTTTTCCGGGCAGGAGATGCCCGAGGGGCAATCGCCGAAGTCGCCGCCCGGCATGTCCGGAACCTCACCGCTCGAATCGATGGGAACGTTGTTCTCCGTCGTGCGGTAGAGGCCCACGGCGTCGAAGTTTTCGAGCGCGAATCCGAGCGGGTCCATCATCGTGTGACAGCCCGCGCAGAGGTCGAGCTCACTGTGGATCGCGTAGCGCTCGCGCGACGTGGGCGCCGAATACGGATCCGGCGGCTTGACCATGTCGAGAATCGACGGGTCGCTCGGCAGCGCGACGTTGCGGCACATCAAGTGGTTGACGATGTAGCCGCCGCGCGCGACGGGGTTCGTGTGGTTCGACGCGGTCTTACCCGCGGTGAACAGACCCTGGGTGAGGATGCCGAGGCGCTGGGTCGTGTCGAGCGGGACCTTCTGGAAGGTGTCGCCCGTCACGCCGGTCATTCCGTAGAACGTCGCGAGCTCTTGGTTCACGAACGTGTACGGCGCCGAGAGAATACCGGGCCACGTCCCGGAGCCGCCAGCATCGAACACCTCGTAGTCGAGGAAAGCGCGCGCTTCCTGCGCCATCGCCGTGCGGATGCTCGCCGACCACGTCGGGTACTCCGCGGGGTCGCGCATCGCATTCGCGAGCTCGGTGTACGGCAGGATGTTGTCGAAGAAGTAGCGCACGATGGCCCGCGCCTTCGTGTCGCCGAGCAAGCGCTCCGCCTGGGTGCGCACGCCGTCGTTCGTCTGGAGCTCCCCGGCTTGCGCGGCACGCTGGAGCTCGTCGTCCGGCGACGTCCCCCAGAAGAGATAGGAGAGGCGCGTCGCCATTTCGGTTCCGCTCGGCCGCTTGAACGACGGATTCGCCGTATCCGCGACGCCGAACTCGGGCTTGTAGAGGAAGTCGGGTGCCACGAGCACGGCTTCGATGATGGCGGAAATGCTGCTCGCGAAGCGCGCCGCGAGCGTCGTGGTGGTGTCGTCATCGACGATGCCTTGCACGGCGGTGTAGAGCGCAACGAGCTCGTCGACCTCGGTCGTCGTGACGGGGCGGCGATACGCCTTCGGAACCCAAGTTTCGACGAACGTGCGCGCGCATGCTTGGTGGTTCGTCATCGTGACGCCGCTCGAGCACGGCAAGATGGCCGCGAACGTCGCCGGAGTGCCGGTCACGCGCGTCGCGATCGCTTCGGCCGCCTGGTTGTAGTTCTGAGCAAGGACGGTCGAAACGGGCTGAAACAGCGCGTCGTTGCCGAAACCGTTGCCGCTGATCTCGCTCGGGAAGTTGAACGCAGGATTCGAGGTTTCACCGATGACGTCCCGGACGGTGTTGTTGTATTCCGGAATCGTCAGGCGCCGGATAGGCGCGCGGCCGGGCGTGATGGCGGCCTGGTCGGCGCACTGCGGGGTGAGGCCGGTGCCGCCGACGCCCGTACCGCCCACGCCGGTCGACCCGCCGTTGCCCGAGGTATTGCCCGTCCCGGAGCTACCCGAGGCGCCGGAGCTACCCGAGCTGCCCGAGCTGCCGCCGTTGCTGGTGCCCGCGCTGGCTCCGCCGGACCCACCGGTGGTTCCCGGGGCGTCGTCGCCCCCGACGGTGGTGGAACAGCCGAGCAACGCGAGAGCGAAAGCGAAGGCCGAATGGCCTAGAAATCGCGGGCTCGGTCCAAGCCCTGAAATGGCACTCATCGTGGAATTTTCCTTGCCTGTACGCGCACAAAACAAGCGGTCGAACGCATTACTGGGTCCACATTTGGAGATGCACCCGAACCCAATTTGTCGCCAGATACTTTGTGACTGTTCATGTCGATTCCGGCTCTCCCACATGTGCGCACATCGAAGCCCGTGCACCGGAAACGGAAATTTCTCGCCCAGTTTGGAATAGGATTCTAAAAAGATTAGTTATTTCGAATGTTTATAGGCTAATCTTGGCTAGGGTGCTCGTCGTGGAGCGACCATGCTATTCACGCGCCCGCACAAATGAGCGGGGCCGAGATTGTCAGCGTCGCAGAGCTCGACCGCCGTTTGCGGCGGGCGGTGGAGGACGCGAGCGGACGCTACTGGGTCGAAGGTGAGATTACGTCGCTGAAGCAGGCTGCAAGCGGTCACGCGTACTTCACTTTGAAAGACGAGCGTGAAGACGCGGTCGTGGAGTGTGTCATGTATCGCTTCGACGCGCAGCGCGCCCGGCGGCACCTCGTGGAGGGTGCGCGTGTTCAGCTGTGGGGACGGGCGACGCTCTGGGCCCCGCGCGGCCGGCTGCAGCTCGTGGGGAACTTTGCGCGGCCGGCGGGCCGCGGGGCGCTGCTCGAAGCGCTCGAAGCCCTGAAGGCTCGACTTCAGGAGGAAGGCTTGTTCGCCCCCGAACGCAAGCGGCCTTTGCCCCCGGACCCCCGTATCGTGGGCGTCGTGACGAGCGCTCACGGGGCCGCCTTTCATGACGTCCGCACGGTCGCGTTCCGTCGGGGCGGCGTTCGCCTCGTTCTCGCGCCCGCCGTCGTCCAGGGCGAGGCGGCGCCGGACAGCATCGTGCGCGCGCTCGATCTCATCGAGCGCTATCCCGGGCTCGAGGTCGTGATCGTCGGTCGAGGCGGAGGTTCCGGCGAGGACCTGTCGGCGTACAACGACGAGCGCGTCGTTCGACGGGTCGCGAACATGGCGGTGCCCGTCGTGAGCGCCGTCGGCCACGAAACGGACGTAGCGCTCACCGACCTCGTCGCCGACGTGCGCGCTGCGACCCCTTCGCAAGCCGCGGAGCTCGTCGTGCCGGATGGGCGGGCACGCGCGACCGCGCTCGCGCGCTGCCGCGCGGCCCTCGATCGCGCGCTGCGCTCGTACCTCGCCCTCGAACGCTCGCGGCTCGCGCGCCTGCGCGCCGAGCTCGGGGATCCGCGCTTCATCGTCGCCCTGCGCCAGCAAGAGCTCGACGAGATTTCCGTGCGCCTCGAGCGGCGCGTCGAACGCGGTATTTCCCGGCGCGGCGGCGAGCTCGGCGCGCTGCATGCCCGCCTGCTCGCTCGACATCCGCGCGCCGTGCTCGCTCGTTCGCGCGTAGAGCTCGGTCCGCTCGGCGTCCGGCTCGACGCAGCGCTCGCGCGGCGTCTCGCGCGCACGCGCGCGCGGCTCGGTGAGGCCGCGGCGCGCCTCGACGGCTTGTCGCCGCTCGCGGTGCTCGGTCGCGGCTACGCGATCGCGCGCGGGCCCGACGGGCGCGCGGTGCGCGACGCGCGCGCTCTCGCGCCCGGCGACGCGGTGTCCGTTCGCGTACTGCGGGGCCGCTTCGGCGCGCGCGTCACCGACGTCGAACCGGAAGAAGGAGAGTCACGGTGACGCTCCGCTTCGCGCTGCTCGGCCACCCGGTGGGCCACTCGCTCTCGCCGTCGATTCACGGCGCGGCCTACCGCGCGCTCGGCCTCGGGCACCGCTACGAGCTTTTCGACGTGCCGGACGACGCCGCGCTCGCGCGTGCCGTCGCCGCCGTGCGCTCGGGCGAGCTCGCCGGAGCGAACGTGACCGTGCCGTGGAAGCGCGAGGCGCTCGCTCTGGCCGATCGCGCCGACGCGAGCGCTTCGGACGTCGGCGCGGCGAACGTGCTCGCACGCGACACGGCGCACGGTGTCGTGGCCTACAACACCGACGTGGGCGCGCTCGTCGAGGAGCTCGGCGCGCTGTTTCCGGCCCCGGAATGCGTGCTCGTGCTCGGAAGCGGTGGCGCCTCCCTCGCGGCGATTGCCGCTTCGCGCGCGCTCGGCGCGCGAAGCATCGGTGTCGCGGCGCGCAAGTGGACCCTTTCGCTCGAGCGCGGGAGCTGGCCCCACGTAGCGGACGTCGAGAAGCTCGGCGCGACGCCTCTCGCCTGGCAACCGAGCTCGGGCGAGCTACGCGCGTTCGCCGCGCGTTCGGACGTCGTGATTCAGGCGACGAGCGCCGGCATGCACGGCGCGGCACCGGGCGGCGAGGTCGCTGGCGTCGTTCCCTGGTCCGAGCTTCCGAAGACGAGCGTCGCGTACGACCTCGTGTACAACCCCGCGGACACGCCCTTCTTGGCGAGCGCGCGGTCGGTCGGGCTGTCCGCGAGGGGCGGGCTCGGCATGCTCGTCGCGCAGGCCGCGCGGGCCTTCGAGCTCTGGCTCGGGATCGCCCCGCCGCGCGAGCCGATGCTCGAGGCGGCTCGCTCTGCGCTCGCTGCGAGGTTCGGGTGAAGCAGCGCGAAAAACCGGGAAAGGCCGAGTGGCGGCCGTCGCGCGACGGTCCCTGGCCGATGGTCCACACGAGCGGCGAGCTCGAGCCGGGGGAGCGCGAGTGGCTGCATACGAACGGCGCCGGCGCCTACGCGATGAGCACCATTCCGTTGCTCCACACGCGCCGCTATCACGGCTCCCTCGTCGCCGACCTCGAACCCCCGCTCGGGCGTCACGTCATCCTGAGCCACGCGGAAACCACCGTGCACGTGGAAGCCGACAAACGCACGTACCGGCTCGCCACGCACCAGTTTCCGAACGTAGCCCCGACGCTCGGCTACCGGCTCATCGAATACTTCGCGGTCGATCCCATCCCGCGCTGGATGTTTCGTCTGGGGCAGCACACCCTCGAGCGGACGCTCTGCCTAGCGCGCGGTCGCAACGCCGTCGTGCTGAGCTATACGTGGTACGGGCGCACGCCGTGTTCGATCTCGGTGCGGCCGCTCATGCCGCTCCGATCCGCGTCCGCGCTCATGACCGAGCACGGGGGAATGCGCCAGGTCGTGACCCTGCGCCCCGGAGCAGTGGAGCTCCAGCCCGTGACGACGCTGCCGTCGATTCATTTCGCGCACGAAGGCGTGTTCATGGGTTCGCCCGACTGGTGGCGACGTTTCGAATACCTCGGAGATCGCGCGGACGGCCTCGATTTCCAGGAGGACATGTGGACGCCCGGCATCTTCGAGATGGCGCTCGAGCCGGGCAAGACGATGCACCTCGTGACCGCGGTGGGCAAGCTGCCGGACCAGAAGGCCGCGGCCATCGTCGCCGAGACGTGCGACTTCTTGCGCTCGCAGGACCTCGTCGACAAGCGCTCGCCCGCCGTGCGCGTGCTCGCCATCGCGGCGGAACAGTTCCTGGTCGAGTCGCGAGGCGAGTCGCTCGTCCTCGCGGGCTATCCTTCGAACGCGCTGCACACGCGCGACATCGTCATGGCGCTTCCCGGCCTCCTCTTGAGCCGCGGTCGGATCGAACACGCCGTGCGCGTCGTGCGCTCGCTTCTCAAGCACCTTCACGGGGGTCTGTTGCCGGAGCGCCTCGACGCGCCCGGCTCGCGACGCGCGCGGCCGCTGCCCGACGCGACGCTCTGGCTCTTCGAGATTGCGCGGCTGCTCGCGCCAGCGCTCGACGGCCACGAGCCGTTCCTTCGAAACGAGCTCTATCCGGCGCTCGTCCGCGCCTTCGTGCGCCTGCGCGGCCGGCGGCGCCGGTTGGTCTGGCGCTCGAACGACGGCTTGCTCGTGACGAGCGAACGGGGCGTCGCGCTCACTTGGATGGATTCGCAGGTCGCCGACGGCCCGGTGACGCCGCGCGCGGGAATCGCGATCGAGCATCAGGCGCTCTATGCACGCGCGTGCGACACGCTCGCGCGACTCGCGAGCCGTTTCGGACACGACCGGCTCGCGTCCACGGCGAACGAGGCGGCGCTGGCGGCCCGGGCGGCGTTTCGCGCGCGCTTTTGGTCCGCCGACACCGAATATCCTTTCGACTGCGTGAGCGAGGTTCGCGATCGAGCGGAGGCGTGGGCGGACGCGACGGTGCGACCGAACGCGCTCGTCGCGCTCACGATCGATCCGAGCCTCTTCGAGGGCTGGCAGGCCGAAGCCATTCTGCGCCGCGTGCAGGGCGAGCTCCTCACTCCGAACGGCGTGCGGAGTCTGGCCGCGGACGACGTGCGCTACCACGGGCATTTCGGCGGCAACGGCAGCGAGCGCGAAGTCTCGTACCATCAGGGTACCGCCTGGACGCACCTGCTCGGTTTTTACGCCCGCGCCGCGCGCCAGCGCTGGGGCGACGAGCCGCAAATGCGCGACGAGCTCCTTGCCCTGCTCGAGCGCGCGGTCGATCAAGGCCCGTTGCTGGGTCAGCTCGCCCAGCTCTGTGACGGCGACGCGCCGCACAAGCCGCGCGGCTCGCCGGCGCAGGCGACGGCCGTGGCGGAGGTCTTGCGCGCGCTCCTCGAGCTCGGCGGGTAACGCTCGGAACCGAGTCCGGCTCGAGAATCCGCCGGCGGGCGAATCCGCGTTGTTGCCGCGGGGAGGTCGGTCTAGATCTCTCGGAGAAAATGGCACAAGCGTCGTCGAGCGATTTCATCCGCGACATGGTTCGCGCCGACGTGGCAGCGGGCGCGTACGGCGGAAAGGTGGTGACGCGCTTCCCGCCCGAGCCGAACGGCTACCTCCACATCGGGCACGCCAAGGCAATCTGCCTGGATTTCGGCGTGGCTCGCGAGTTCGGCGGGCGCTGTCATCTGCGCATGGATGACACGAACCCCACGACCGAGAACATGGAGTACGTCGAGGCAATCAAGCGCGACGTGCGCTGGCTCGGGTTCGATTGGGGCGAGCACCTGTACTACGCGTCCGACTACTTCGAGCGCTTCTACGAGCTCGCGGAGAAGCTCGTTCGTCTCGGTCGCGCTTACGTTTGTGATCTTTCGGAAGACGAGTTCTCCGAGAAGTACCGCGGCACCATCTCGGAGGCGGGCAAGGAGAGCCCGTTTCGCAGCCGACCCGTGGAGGAAAGCATCGACCTCTTGCGGCGCATGCGCGCGGGCGAGTTCTCGGCGGGCGCTCGCGTCTTGCGCGCCAAGATCGACATGGCGTCGCCCAACATGAAGATGCGCGATCCGCCGCTGCTTCGCATCAAGCACGCGCATCACTACCGCACGGGCGACGCGTGGTGCGTCTATCCTCTGTACGACTACGCGCACTGCCTCGAAGACTCGTTCGAGGGAGTCACGCATTCGCTCTGCACCATGGAATTCGAGAGCGCGCGCGAGCTCTACGATTGGGTGATCGCCGCGACCGAGGTGCCCCACGTGCCGCATCAGACGGAATTTGCCCGGCTGAATCTCACGTACACGGTCATGAGCAAGCGCAAGCTCCTCGAGCTCGTCGAGGAAAAGCGCGTGAGCGGCTGGGACGACCCGCGCTTGCCGACGCTCGCGGGGCTCCGCCGTCGCGGCTACACGCCCGAAGCGATCCGCGAGTTTTGCGCCAAGATCGGCATCGCCAAGAACCTCTCGACCGTCGACGTAGCGCTCCTCGAGTCCTGCGTGCGCGACGATCTCGACCGCCAGAGCCCCCGCGTCATGGCCGTGCTCCGGCCGCTCCGGCTCGTCATCGAGAGCGTTCCCGAGGGCAGCGTCGAAACGCTCGACGCGTCGTACTGGCCCGAGGGCACGGCGCCGAGCGGCGCCGTTGCGAGCCGCGGGCTTCCGTTTTCGCGAACGGTGTTCATCGAGCGCGACGACTTCACGGAAAATCCGCCGCCCGGTTACCACCGGCTCGCGCCGGGGCGCGCGGTGCGCCTTCGCCACGCGAGCGTCGTCACGTGCACGGGAGTCGTGAAGAACGACGCCGGCGAGGTGATCGAGGTGCGGTGCAGCCAGGTGCCGGGCGCTCTTGGCGGCGGTCCGCGCGTCGATGGTACGATTCACTGGGTGAGCGCGGAGCACGCGCTCGACGTCGAGGTACGCCTTTACGATCGACTCTTTTCCGTAGAGAGCCCGGGTGAGGGTGAGCGCGACTTCCGCGAAGACCTGAATCCGCGCTCGCTCGAGGTGCTTCGGGCCAAGGTCGAGCCGAGCCTCGCGCGCGCGCGCGCGGGCGATCGCGTGCAGTTCGAGCGCCTCGGCTACTTCTACGCCGACTCGGACTCGAAGGACGGCGCGCCCGTGTTCAATCGTACGGTCCCGCTCAAGGATTCGTGGGCGAAGGTCGCGAAGAGGGCGGACGCCGCCGCAAAACCGGAGCCGAGGAAGGAGCGCAACGACGAGAAGCGAAAGCGCGCCGACGGAGTCCCTCAGCCCGCCGCGAAGTCCGAGCTCGCGCCCGAGGCGAAGCGCCTGCGCGACGAGCACGGCTTGCCGGACGAAGCCGCGCGCGTCGTCGGCCAGGAAGCGCTCCTTTCGGGTCTGTTCGAGCAGGCGCTCGCCGCGGCGCGCGGTCGCGAGCTCGCGAAGTCCGTCGCGCAGATCCTCGTGAACGAGCTGCTCGGCGAAGCGCGCGCGCGCAAACTCGAGACGCTCCGCTTCGGCGGGACGGCGGTCGTGGAGCTCGCGGAGCTCCTCGCCGACGGCACGCTGTCGTCTGCGCAGGTGAAGGAAGTGCTCGCCGAGATGATCGAAACCGGCGAAGCGCCGCGCGCCGTCGTCGCGAACAAGGGTCTCGCTCAAATCAAGAGCACCGACGCTCTCGGGCCGCTGGTAGCGGCCGTGCTCGCCGAAAACGCCGACGCGGCGGCGCGTTACCGCGCAGGAAACGCCAACGTCATCGGCGCGCTCGTCGGGATGGTCATGAAGAAGAGCGGCGGGCGCGCGAACGCGAAGCTCGTCTCGGAGCTACTCAAAAAAGCGCTGGGTTAGAGCGATTCGAGGTACGCGACGAGGTCGCTGATTTGCTCTTGCGTGAGGTGCGCCGTGCGACCGTGCTCTTCACCGCCGCCGCACGCGGGATCGAAGCGGGCGGCGAGCGTGGACGCGCACCCGTCGTGCATGAACGGGGCGCGGTAGCCGATCGCGACGAGCGACGGCACCTGCATGAGCGTGCGCTCGTTCGTCCCGACGTAGCGCGACTCGTTGTTCGTGAGCTTTGCGCCGTTGTGGCAGCTCGCGCATCCGACGGCGGTCGACTCGAAGAGCCCTTTGCCGCGGAGCGCGGCAGGGTCGTTCGCGTCGCGGAGCGGCGGGAGCGGGCGCTGCGCGAACATCCAGCCTTCGAGCGCGCGGAGGCGCGCGGGGCTCTCGTGAATGCCGCCCATGCGGCCGACGAACACCTCGTTCATCAACATTCCGAGGCTGTACAGGCTGCCGTCCCAATGAAACGGCG
>DASUTR010000021.1:0-8983 GCA_036374535.1 Polyangiaceae bacterium | reverse complement strand
TCGAGCCCCGAGATGCTCGAGTACTATCGGCCGAACTGCTTCACGAACACGCCGGACATCCTGCACGAATACTTGCAAAAGGGCGGCCGTCCGGCGTTCCGCGCGCGCCTCGTGCTCGCCGCGACGCTCGCGCCCGTATACGGCATCTACAGCGGGTACGAGCTCTGCGAAAATTTGCCGGTGCGCGAGGGCAGCGAAGAGTACCTCGACAGCGAAAAGTACGAAATTCGCGTGCGCGACTGGAACGCTCCCGGCAACCTGAAGCAGGACATCGCGCGCTTGAACCGCATTCGCCGCGAACATGCGGCCCTGCATACCCTCGGCAATCTAGAGTTCTTGCGCACCGACTACGACGCGATTCTCGGGTACCGCCGTTACGCCCCGAACGACGAGCTCGTGGTCGCCGTGAACCTCGATCCGCATTCGATGCACGAAACCATGCTCGAGCTTCCGCTCGAAAAGCTCGGTATCGGCGAGAACGAGGCGTACGAGATGACCGATCTGCTCGGCGGCGCGCGCTACACGTGGCGCGGCCGCCGCAACTACGTGAAGCTCGATCCCGCCGAGCGCGTCGCGCACGTCTTCCGCGTCACCCGGCGCGTATAGTTCGCGGTCGTCAGCGGAAGGGCGCCGCCGGCGCCGTCTTGAACGGAAACGACGGCCCGTAGCTCGGAATGGCCGGCCAGTCCTGGCCGGGGTGGGTGGGCGCGGCTCTCGGCGCCGGGTGCGGGCGCCCGCCGCCGCCCGGACGGTGCACGACGAGCGGAGCGCGGTAATAGCCGTCGTAGTAGCCGTAGCCGCTGGGAGCCGGCGTCACGTAGTTGTTGATGGTGACGCTCACGGGCGCGCGCTCGGCGACGGGGGCCGCCGGGGCGCGCTCTGGGTACGAGGCGACGACCTCGCCGAGCGTGACGGTGCGATCGAGCCGCGGGCGCGCGGGCGGGACGGCGTCGCGCTCGAGCTCGAACCCGAGACGCGACGAGCGCGGCTCGTCGAGCGCTTCGACGGAGTGGTTCGCAGCAGCGACGGCGAGCTCGTCGCCCGCGAACGGCCCCGGCTCGGGCTGACGCACCCATGCCGAGCCGGACGTTGTCGCGCACCCGAACGCACCGGCTGCGACGGCGACCACGGCGAGACGAACGAGCGTCATTTCGCCCGAAGCGTGCCACTCGCCGCGACGAGCGTCCACTCCGCGGTCCGCCGCCCGACGAATCCGTGACGGCCACGTGCGGTTCGACACCGCAGCGGGTCCCGGCTCGGTCTCCCGCGCGCGAGCGTCCCCGGACGTTCAGGCCTTCGTCTTGCGCTCGAGCGCGAGCGCAATGAAGCTCGACATCAAGTACGCGAACGTCTCCTCGTCGCGATTCCACGTGCGCTTCGGCCCGCGGTGCTCGTGACAGATGACGCCCACCATGCCGCCGCCGACCCAGATGGGCACGTCGAGCATCGAATTGATCCCGAGAGGCTTCAAGTACGGCTCCGAGAAGCACGAAGTTCTCGGATCGGTGTGCGCGTCGTGGGCAGCGATCGTGCGCTCGGTCTTGAGCGCGCGGAAGTACGCCGGGAAATCCTTGGCGAAGAGCTCCACGCCCGAGCTGTGCTGGCCGTTCTGACCATCGAACAGGTCGGCGCAAAAGATCTTCGTGTTCCCGGGATCGACGAACCAAACGCTCACGCGCTGCACGACGAGCGCGGTGCTCGCCGCCTCGTTCACGCGGCGGATCGTCTTGTCGACCTCGCCCGCGATGAGGCTGCGCTGCGCCATCAAGTCGAGGTACGTCGTGAGGTGGCGCCGGAGTACGCGCGTCTGTTCATCGCCGGCCGGCTCGGCCACGAGGTCGCGCTGGCCGGGCCGGTCGACGTTCGTCGGGAATTGCTCTTTGAGCGAGTCGAGCGCCTTCTTCACGCGCTCGACGAGCGCCGGCTGATCGTCGACGGTCTGCGCCTCGGTCGACGTGACCTGCGACATCGACGCGAGGCGCATGCGTGCCACGAGCCCTCCGATGCGATCGGCTTCATCGAAGAAGCTCTGGAGACGCTTGCCCATACTCGCTCCAAACTAACAGAGAGCGCGACGCGAAACTACGTGAGCTCGACGAGCATCGCCGAGAACGGGGGGACATTCACCTTCACGGCCCTACCCTCGCTCCGCCCGGCGCGTTCCAGCAATCGCGTGCCGATGGATTGCGCGAGCGTGAAGGTGCGCACCTTTCGTACGGGTGCGACCGCGTTCAACGTGAGCTCGACGGACGTCGTGCGGTTGCGATTGACGAGCACGACGGTCGTCGTCGCGCCACGTTTCGCGCCGAACGCGTAGAGGTCGGCAAGGCTCGACGTCGCGGGCACGTACTTGCCCGCTACCTTCGAGCCTCGATCGTCGTAGTTGCCGTAGAGCTTCTGCGCGAAGTACGTGAACTTGTCGCTCCCCGTCTGGTGCCAGTTCTGCGCCATGTACAGGTCCTCGCGCATGAAAATGCCGAGCGCCGCGGCGCGGAGCAGCGCGCCGTGGAATTGCTCGGGACTGCCGTTGTCGTACTCGTTGATCGCGAAGCGCGTGCCGGGATAGTGCGTGTCGACGAGCTTTTTCAGCGCGGGAATCGCCGGATGATACGGACGCCACAGGCGATCTTTTTTCGGATCGGGATCGTACGTCCACGACTCGAAGGGCTTTTCGGGGACGAACGCCGGGTCCCACCATTCGCGGAGCGCCTCGAACTGGAGGGGCGTGAAGACGGGATCGTACGGAACGTCGTTCAGCGTCCGCTCCGAGCGTCCGAGCGAATTCTTCGCCCAGAGCTCGTGGTACCAGTGCACGTCGATCACGTCGATCAGGCGCTTTTTTGCCTGCGCTTCCGCCGCTTTCGCCGATTTCAGGAAGTAGACGAGCTGCGTGTCGCCGCCGTGCTTTTTCGCCTCCTGCAGCGAGAGCTCTTCGGGGAGCTTGTACGCGTCGGCCGCCCCCTCCTTGAACCAATCGTAGTTGGAGCCGGCGAGCTCTTTCACGCCCCACGCGGCGAAGCCGATGACCTTCGCCGTGGGATCGGCGGCCTTCACCGCCGCGGCGTATTCCAGGTTCCAGCGCACGAGCTCTTCGGCCGAGACGCCCTTCGCCATGGTGTCGCGATGCGTGTGCATCCAGAGTCCCGGCTCGTTGTCGAGCGAGTAGAACTCCACACCGCCCTTGGCCGCCGTGCCGAAATGCTTCACGAGCGTCGCGACGAACTCCTTCTGGAGCTCGGGCGAATTTTTGGTCATGCCGAGGTTCGGATCGTTTCCGTAGATGGCCTTCCCGTCCGGCGTTCGTCCGTTGCCGCAACCCTGGCCGTCCGTCTTTTCCTGCTTCGGGTACAGGGTCGTCGGGTAGCTGCAGTAGCGCTGGCCTTTCGTGGGGTGCTTCTTCGCAATGTAGGGCGTGATGGGAATGGTGAAGTTGACCGGGACCTTCGCGTCGCGGGTCTCTTTGACGAACCGGTAGTAGGCCTTCGCGGTTTCGGGCGTTCCCGGCTCGGCGCCGTAATCGTTCAGGAAGAACCAGTCGCTGCCGGCGCTGTCGATGTCGTCCTTCCAGTTGTACTTCGTCGCCCGATTGCCGCCCCAGCGGTTGCCGCCCGCGCCGATCTCGCGCAGCGCGCGCGCCGAAGCCCAGTTCACGCCCAAGACGTGCGGGGAAATGTCGTGCGCCGGCGTGCCGAGCGCCACCGTGCCGGTGGCGGACGGCGGGAGGACGGGGTTCACCTCCGCGGCCACGGGCTCGGACGTTTCGCCGCGTCCCACCACGGAAACCGCAGCCGTGAGCGGCGACGCCCCGAGCTCCTTCCTCGGCACGAGAACGGAGCGAGCCGGAGCGGGCGGCGCCGCGACTTCGCGGCCGTTCAACGTCACCGAAAAGCGTTCGAACTTCTCGCTCGGATCCTTGTCCCAGCGGAGCTCGACGCCCTCGTTCGTCACCAAGTAGCCGAGGTTCGTGACCGGCGTCACGAGCTCGGCGTTCGTGAGGTACACGTCGTCGACGAACACGCTCACCTTCTTGTTCTCGGGCGGCGCGGCTTTGACGGTGAACATGACCTGCTGGAGCGTCTTCAGATCGACGCGCTCGAGATCGGGGAACGCCGCGAGCGGGATGACCGCGCGGCGCCAGGTCTCGTCGAGACGCCCGCCCGAAACGTGCGACGCGAGGCTCACTTCGCCGGTGTCCTCGCTTCCTTTCGTCTTCGTCGCCGCGTGCAGTCGCACGCCGAGGTTCGCTCCCGGCTCCGACGTTTTCGCGTGGAGCACGAGGTACTTCGCCTCCGACGCGTCGACCGTGACCCACGAACCGTTGAAGGCCACACCACCGCCCGCCCAGAGCTGCCCGTAGAACTTATCGTCACCACGGGTGATCCACGTCCACTCGAGGACGAGACTTTCGGCGTCCGGTCCGTGGAAGAGCAGCCAATCGGGCCGCTTCGCCGTCACGGCGTCGCCGCGCTTCGACTTGTCGAAACCGCCCGGTGCGAGGAGCAGCCGATTGCCGTCGGCGACCGAGAGCTTCGTACCGCCCTTGCCGTCCTTGCCGGAGGAATCGCCCCAGCTCGGAGCATACGGGCGCAGCGGGAGTCCGTCGCTCGGCGACGCCACCGAGCCGGTAGGCGGCGGCGCCGGAGCGGCCGGCGTGGCGGCCGTGCTCTTTTCCGCTGAACCCGCGCATGCCCCGAGCGCGAGCGGCAGAACGACGGCGAGCGACGAACGAATCTTGAGATTTTTCATGGTGTTCAAAACTCCGCGGAACCCGGCGTGCGGGCGAACGGCACGACGTCCCGGATGTTCTTCATGCCGGTGAGATACATGAGCATCCGCTCGAGACCCAAGCCGAATCCGGCGTGCGGCGCCGAACCGTACTTCCTGAGCTCGAGGTACCACCAGTACGCCGCTTCATCGAGCTTGTGCTCGGCAATGCGCGCCTTCAGGCGATCGAGCCGCTCCTCGCGCTGACTGCCGCCGATGATTTCTCCGATGCGCGGAGCGAGCACGTCCATCGCGCGCACGGTTTTTCCATCGTCGTTCTCGCGCATGTAAAACGCTTTGATCTCTTTCGGGTAGTCCGTGACGATGACGGGACGCCCGAACTTCTCCTCGGTGAGGTAACGCTCGTGCTCGCTCTGCAGGTCGGCTCCCCAGTGCACCGGAAACTCCCACTGCTTGCCCGCCTTCTCGAGAATGGCGATGGCCTCGGTGTACGTCACGTGCTCGAACGAAGAGGTCGCGACGTGCTCGAGCGTCTTCAGCACCGTGTCGTCGATGCGCTGATTGAAGAACTCGAGATCGTCCGCACAATGGTCGAGCACGTAGCGGATCACGTACTTCAAGAAATCTTCGGCGAGCGCCATGTCCCCGGCGAGGTCGCAGAACGCCATTTCCGGCTCGATCATCCAGAACTCGGCCAGGTGCCGCGGCGTGTTGGAGTTCTCGGCGCGGAACGTGGGACCGAACGTGTAGACGTTGCCGAGCGCCAGCGCGAAAATCTCGCCTTCGAGCTGACCGCTCACCGTGAGGTACGCCGGCTTGCCGAAAAAATCGCGACCGTGGTCGACCGCGCCCTCGGGCGTGCGCGGCACGTTCATGAGGTCGAGCGTCGTGACGCCGAACATCGCGCCGCCACCCTCGCAGTCGGACGCCGTGATGATGGGCGTGTGCACGTAGACGAACCCGCGTTCGCGGAAGAACTGGTGAATCGCGAACGAGAGCGCGCTCCGCACGCGAAACACGGCGCCGAACGTGTTCGAGCGCGGGCGCAGATGCGCGATCTCGCGCAAGAACTCGAACGAGTGACCCTTCTTCTGCAGCGGATACGTCTTCGGATCCGCCTCACCAACGACGCGGAGCGCGCTCGCCTGGAGCTCGACGCGCTGCCCGGCAGCCGGCGACGCCGTGAGCTCGCCGTCGACTTCGACGCACGCTCCCGTCGTTGCCGTCGCGAGCTCGCCGTCGGCGACGCCCGCGCCGATCACGACCTGGAGGTCGCGAAAACAGCTCCCGTCGCTGAGCTGGAGGAAATGGACGCCCTTGCCGTCGCGGCGCGTCTTGATCCAGCCGCGCGCCGTGACGCGCCGGCCAGGCTCGGACTTCAGGAGATCGCGGATGTAGTCGCCCGGTTTCAGCACGTCGCGATTAGTAGCAAGGCCGAAGGGCCCCGGAAAGCCGGGGGCCTGCCGCCCGGAGTCTGGAGCTCGGCATCACTCTTGCTCTGGACGTTCCCGTGCTCGATCACGCGAACGGAGCCGCCGTCCTTCTCCCCGACATCGAGGGAGCCGCTCGCCGCGCGGAGCTCCACTACGTCGCGCGCGACGAACCCGGAATCCGCCGCGTGCGGAGCGGCAAGGGCTTTCGCTACGTTCTTCCGAACGGCAAGCGTGTCAGGGACGCCGAAACGCTCGCCCGCATCCGCTCACTGGCGATTCCCCCCGCTTGGAAGGACGTGTGGATCTGTCCCGACGAGAACGGACACCTTCAGGCTACCGGCAAAGACGCACGCGGCCGCGTTCAGTATCGCTATCACGTCCGCTGGCGCGAGGTCCGCGACGAGGCGAAGTACAACGACGTCGTCGCTTTCGCACGCTCGCTGCCGCGTCTCAGGCGGCGCGTAGAAAACGATCTACGCCACCGGCGCCTGACGAAAGACAAGGTGCTCGCGACGGTGCTCGGCGTGATGGAGCGCACGTGCATCCGCGTCGGCAACGATCGTTACGCCGATACCAATCATTCGTACGGGCTTACGACGCTGCTCGATCGACACGCCCGTGTCGGTCGCGACAGCGTCGAGTTCAGCTTTCGCGGAAAGGGCGGCAAGGCATATCGAGCGCGCGTGCGCGATGCTCGCCTCGCCGCCATCGTGAAGCGCTGCCGCGATATCCCCGGCCAGCGCCTCTTCCAGTACGAGGGCGCAGACGGAGAGTACCGCGCCATCACCTCGACGGACGTGAACGATTACCTAAAGAGCACGATGGGGCGCCCGTTCACCGCGAAAACGTTCCGAACCTGGGCCGGCACGCTTGCAACCGCCGTGTTGCTCGCCGGCGAACAGCTACCTCCGCATGGTAAGAGCGGAGAGCGTACGGTTCGTCGCGCCGTCGAGCGCGTCGCCGAGCAACTCGGCAACACGGCGACCGTGTGCCGGAAGAGCTACGTGCATCCAGCCGTGGTGAATGCCTGGCGCGATGGCGCGCTCTCGACGCTCGCGCGTCGCCGCAGCGGAAAGCCAGCCGCGAGCCCCGGGCTTCGCCCGGAGGAGCGCGCCGTGCTCGAGGTGCTCACGAGACGGGCCAGCCGTCGCCGGAGCGCTCGAGCAGCGGCGCGCCGTCGTTGACTCAGATCGTGTTCAAGTAGTCGTCGACGTCCTTCTCGGCCTGCTCCTTCTTCCAGCCGTAGCGCTGCTGGAGACGGCCAACGAGCACGTCTTTCTTCCCGCCGATGTTCTCGAGATCGTCGTCGGTGAGCTTCGCCCACTTCGAACGCAGCTTGCCCTTCGCTTCTTTCCACTCACCCTTGATTTGATCCCAGTTCATCCGTCGTTTCTCCTTGAAAGGACACCCCAATCGGGCGTCGTGCGAGGAGGAGTGCAGCCGTCGTGCCAACCGGGCGGGCCTTCTGACGGCGCGCACCGAAACGAGTGGAAGAACAGCGCGCGGCAGGGCGTCACGTGGGGCGAAACGCCGCTAGGACTAGCAGGGGTCGCACGTTTCGATCGCATCGCAGACGAAACGCGTGTCCGAGTACACGCAGACCGCTTTTGGACAGCAGTCGTTGCCCGTCGGATCGAACACAGGACAGTTCGCCGCGCGCGAACACTGATCGCCCGGCGTCTGACAATGGAAGGAGTCGAGAAAGCGGCGCTCGGTGGGAAGGTCGCTCGGCCAGGACCTGTGTACGTTGAACTTCGGCTGAAACGACGCGATACAGAAGCCGTTGAGGTTCCGGCGGACGCAGTCCGCGTCAGTCCTACAAGTAGCTGGCATGCAACGGCCCAAGGACACGCGAGCTCGAGTCGCGTTCTGGATGGCGTAGTCGCACGCGCAAAGCTCGTCTTGCGTGCAATCCGCGTCCGTTCGACAGGGCGTGACGCAGCGATGATGGATGCGGAGCTCGTCCGAGAGCCATTCCTCGGTCTCGCGCACGCAGAACGCGTTCGCGCCGCAGTCGTCGTCGCGAGTGCACTCGTCGGCGCCCAAATCGCAATAGATGTGGCTGGATTCGTCTTGGCAGAGCTCGAGATCTTCACGACCTGCGTTCGCGGGAAGCATCGCGTACTCGCTGTCGCGCGTGGGTAGCGCGCATGCGGTCGCCTGCGGTCGGTGCACGAAGCCGTCTTCGCAGAGCTCGAGATTCGACGACCACGCCTCGGGGGAGTTGCAAACGCGGGCCGGCGTGAGCCCGGCGACTCCGCCCGTTGCGGTGCCCGCTGCTCCAGCGGATCCGCCGGTCACGCCGCTGCCGCCCTGCTCGCCGTCGCCCGCGAACCCGCCGTCCGTGCCGCCCGTAGCGCCACTGCCGCCCTGCTCGCCCGTGCCTCCCCGCGCGGCGCTGCCTCCGCGGCCTCCGCTTCCGCCCAAGGGTTTCGGCTCGCCGGTGCCGCCCGTGGTTCCTCCATGGGAGATCGCTCCGTTGCCGCCCGCACCGCCGCCAGCACCGCCGCTCGCCCCGTCGAGCGACGCTCCACCGCACGACGGCATTTGCGCGAACATCGCGACTCCGAGCGTCGCGCCCCAAAGACCCCTCGGAACACCACTCCTACCCATGTGCGAAGCGTACACGCGACGTGCGCTTCGACAAGCCCCGCGTCGCGTCGGGGGGGAGCGAGCCTATGGCCTCGCCCCGGTAATCCCGCAGCGCTTGTCGAAATCTTCGAACGACTCGTTCGCGCGCGGCTCTTCGCAATCGGCGCCGGACGGCGGCGTAGCGGACGGCGCGGCGCTCGCTGAGGGAGCCGGCGCTGCCCCGGTAACGCTGC
>DASUTR010000020.1:0-2190 GCA_036374535.1 Polyangiaceae bacterium | reverse complement strand
GCTGGTCGAGCGGAACCTCCGCGCCATCGGCGTCACCCGGGTCGTCATCGCCCACCGGCTCTCGACCGTGCGGGACGCCGATCTCGTGCTCGTCATGGTGAGCGGGCGGGTCGTCGAGCACGGCACGCACGACGAGCTCGTGGCAGAGGGCGGCACCTACGCCGAGCTCTTCGCGGCGCAGGCGCACGGCTATCGCTGACACCGCGCGCTAGCAGGGCGCTGAAGAACGCGCGTAGCGCGTGAATCCAGCGCCCTGCCCCGCGCCCGAGCCCGCGCCCGAGCCCGCGCCCGGCTGTTCAGGAGTCCGCTTCGCTGTTCCCGGCGCTTGCGCCGGGCGACGCGGCGGCGGGCCGCGCGGGATAGCGCGCGCTCACGCCGCGTACCTATGCAGCTTCGCGATGCGTAGCAGGTTGTACGCGGCGCCGATCATGTACGCGGCGAGCTGCGTTCGGCTGCGGCCCTTGAATCGCGTTCGGCGTAGTCCGCCGATGGTCTTGAGCCAGCCGAATATCTGCTCGATGCGCATCCGGATCCGCTGGCTGACGCCGTAACCGGGATGCCGGGTCGTTCGACCGTCGATCGCCGAGCTGCGCCGCTCGTTTTCGAACTGCGCGACGTGCGGCGTGACGTTCGCGTCGCGGCAGCGAGCCACGAAGCCGCGCGTGTCGTACGCGCGGTCGGCGCCCACGGTCGCACCGGCCGGCGCGTGTTCCTCGAGCAGCGCCGCCGCCGTCTCCCGCTCGCACGTTCCATTCGCCTCGCTGACGGCGAGATCGACGAGAAGCCCGTTTCGATTCTCCATGAGCGCGTGCGCCGCGTAGCACAGCTTGGCCTCGCGCCCGTTGCCCTTGCGCATGAGCTTGGCTTCGGGATCGGTCTTCGATTCGTGTGTCTCGTTGCTCCGGCGCTGTCCGCGGAAGTCCCCCCAACCGTTGTTGTCCGTGTCGTCATCGTCCTTCGGGCGGAAGCTCTTCATCGACGCCCAGGCCTCGAGCAACGTGCCGTCCGCGCTGAAATGATCGTGGCTCATGAGCTCGGAACCTTGGTCGCGAATCGCGGCGAAGAATAGGGCCGCAACCTCGTGTTCCATCAGTCGATCCCGATTGCGGCTGAACGTGCTCGCGTCGAAAGCCTCCTCGAGCATGTCCATGTCGACGAACCATCGGAACAACAAGTTGTACTCGAGCTGCTCGCAGAACTGACGCTCGCTCCGGATCGAGTAGAGCGCGATCAAGAGCTGGCTCTTGAGCAACCGCTCCGGCGGAACCGACGGCCGTCCGGCCTCGGCGTACATGGCGTTGAATACCCGCGAGAGCTTCTTGAGCGCAGTGTCGGCCAGCCTCTTGATCTCGCGCAGCGGGTGGTCGTTCGGCACGCGCGACTCGGGCGAGACCAGGCACAGCATTGACGGCTGACGGGAGGATCTTCCACGCATACAGCCGGTAGATCATGTCTCGAGCCGTGTGTCGATCCCAAGAACGCAACGCCTTCGTGACACCGAACGATGAGGCGGCATGTCGTTCCAACACGAACAGCTCGATGTCTATCAGCGCGCCCTCGAGGTGCTTGACCTCTGCGACGAGATCGTCGAGCAGATGCCCCCCGGGCGTGCCCACCTCAAGGATCAGCTCGACCGCGCTGCGACCTCGATCGTCCTCAACGTGGCCGAGGGCGCCGGCGAGTTCAGCGTCGACGAGAAGTGTCGCTTCTATCGAATCGCGCGCCGCTCAGCGACCGAAGCTGCCGCGATCCTACACATCGTGCTACGGCGAGGCCACGGCCCTGAGGACAAGATCCGCGCCGCGCGCGAGCTCCTGGACCGCATCGTCGCCATGCTCGTGCGCATGACCAAGCCGAGCTTCCGCGGCGGGCCGTAGAAAAGACCGGGCGCGGGCTCGGGCGCGGGCTCGCTCGCTTCGCTCGCTGGCGCGGGGCAGGACGCTGAGAACGCCTTCGGCGTTTCTCAGCATCCTGCTAGTAGCGACGATCGCGCTCTTCTTGGTTCGCCATGCTGACCTGCTCGTTCAGCGTGAGGTAGTCGTAGACGTATCCGATGCCGAACGGAAGCGCGATGGCCGACATCGTGGTCGACCTCGTCGAGCTCCAGCATCGCGCGTTCATCGAGCAAGGCCTGTCGGCCTACGTGTCGGGGACCGACGCGACGTTCTCGCTCGGCGCCTCGCTCGGCAT
>DASUTR010000019.1:0-16159 GCA_036374535.1 Polyangiaceae bacterium | reverse complement strand
TGCTCGGCCGAGGGCGGCCGGTGGCGGAGCTCGGGGCTCGTCGTGTGAGGGTCGAGCTCGAGGAGCGGCGGCAGGAGAAAACACGCGAGCGCCATGACCGCGACGATGGCGGCGCCGAGCACGGCGAGGCGGTTCTTCCGGAGGCGGCGAAAGGCCTGCCGGCCGAGGCTCTCTCCCGCCGAGAGGCGGATGTCCGCGTTCGTCATGCGGTGCTCCGCACGCGGGGATCGAGCCACGCGTACGCGAAATCGACGATGAGGTTGAAGACGGTGATGAGGGTCGCGTAGAGCAGCGCCGTGCCGAGCACGACCGAGTAGTCGCGGTTGATGGCGCCCTTCACGAACCACTGCCCGACGCCCGGCACGCCGAACAGCGTCTCGACGACGAACGAGCCCGTCATGATGCCGGCGGCGGCGGGTCCGAGAAACGACACCACGGGCAGAATCGCGCCGCGCAGTGCGTGGCGCAGCACGATGGCGACCTCGGACACGCCCTTCGCCCGCGCCGTGCGAATGAAGTCCTGCTGCATGACTTCGATGGTTCCGCTGCGCGCGAGACGCGCGATGTATGCCGCGTAGGGCAGCGCCAGCGTCAGCGAGGGCATGACGAGCTCCCGGTAGCCGCCCCAGCCCGAGACGGGCAGCCAGCCGAGCTCGAGCGCGAAGACGATGACGAGCAGCGAGCCGATGACGAAGTTCGGCAGTGAAAGCCCGATCATCGCGAGTCCCATGCTCGCGTAGTCGGCCGGCGAATTCGGGCGCAGTCCGGCGCGGATACCGAGGACGAGACCGATCGCGGCCGCGAGGACGAGGGCGAGCAAGCCGAGCGTGACGCTCACCGGCAGCGCCGGAGCAAGGAGTCCCTCCACGGTTCGCCCCTGCACTTTGATGCTCGGGCCGAGCGAGCCGTCCACGAGGAGCCTTCGCATGTAGATCCCGAAGAACTCGGTGGCGCTCTCGGGCACGCCGAAATGCGCGCGCAGCGCTGCTTCGACCTGGGGATTCACGGCGCGCTCGCCGGCGAAGGGGTTACCGGGCGCGTGATACATGAGGAGCGTCGTCACGAACACCAAAAGGACGAGCGACGGTACGAGGAACGTCACGCGCCGCAGCACCCGTGCGGGCGCGTAGCGCGCGCCGGCCGCCGCCGCGGCCAGAGCGAACGCCACGCCGAGCGCCGGAGTCGCGATCGCGCGGCCGAGGCCGAAGGCGAGGACGGCGAGGCACGCCGCCCCCGTGACGCGCACGGCGCGCGGCCCGAGCCACGCGGTTCCGCCGAGCAGCGAGAGCCCGAGCACGAGCGCGAGCGTCTCGGCGGCTCCGAGCAGGAAGAACAGCGCTGCGGCGAAGCCGAGAGCGACGAGCGCGAGCGCGACGCGGGACGCCGTGCTCAAGGCTCGGCTCCGTCGCCGGCCATCCAAACGTCTCTCAGTGGATGGACGTCCTGGAGATTCCAGCCGGTCTTACCGTTTTCGAGCTCGAGCTTCTGATAGAAGCCGCGCACGTTCTGGCGCACGAAGCCGACGTTCACGTAGAAATAGACGGGGATGATCGGAAATGCGTCCTGAAAGAGAATTGCCTCGGCCTCGCGCAAGAGCTGCATGCGAATTTTTCCGTGCTCTTCGAGCTTCGACTCGGGCGTGCTCGCCGAGCGGGCCGCGCCGAGCAGAGCGCGCATCGGTTCCACTTCGCGGAGTCGCGCGAGCACGGGCTCGGGACGTTCGACGAAGGGCGTCACGTCCCCGGCGAGCCGAATGAGCTCGTCGTAGCGCGCGGAGCTCCACCCGGTGCGGTTCTGCCCGCCGTTCGTCACCCACATGTCGAGGAAGGTGTTCGGATCCTCGTAATCGCCGATCCAGCCGGCGCGCGCGATCTCGTAGTCGAGCGTTTGCTGAGCGGCGAGGTACGCGCCCCACTCTTGATTGTACGCCCGAGCGTCGATGCCCAGGTTTCTCTTCAGCTGGTCGGCGATGACGTCGGCAATCTTCTTGTGAGTTTCGAAGGTGTTGTAGAGGATGCCGAACTTCGGGAACCCCTTGCCCTCGGGATATCCCGCTTCCGCGAGCAAGGCGCGCGCCTTCTCGACGTCGTAGCGGAGCTCGGTCGAGGGCGACGCGTAGTCGGTGAGAACGGGCGGAACGAGGGTGTACGCGGGAAGCTCGCCGCCGCCGAGCACGCTCTCGACGATCGTCCGGCGATCGAACGCCATGCTGAGCGCCTGTCGCACGCGCGGATCGTCGAACGGCTTGCGAGTCGTGTTGATGCGGTAGAAGTACACGGCGTTCGCCGGAATCGTGTAGAAATCTTTGCGCTTCTTGAACTCGGGAATGAGGTCGCGCGGCAGCTGCTTGGCGAGCCAGTCGAGCCCGCCCGTGAGGTACACGTTGAGCGCCGCCGACTCGCTTTCGATCGCGAGGAGCTCGACCGTTCGGAGCTTGACGTCGTGTCTGCCCCAATAGGTCTCGCTGCGTTCCAGGCGCGCTCGATCGCCCACGACCCAACTCTTCAGCCGAAAGGGGCCGTTCCCGACGAACGTCTCCGGCAGGTACCAATCGTCCGGGCGCTTTTCGACGACCCAGCGCGGCGTCGGAAACATCGGATAGAACGCGAGGACCTTCAAGAAGTACGGCGTGGGCGCGTTCAGCTCGAGGACGAGCGTGTGCGCGTCCTTCGCGAAGAATCCCGCGTCGACGCCGAGTCGCCGGCGCGCTTCGTGGCCGTCGCTCCAGAGCCTCACCCGCGCGCGCTCGAGCGCCTTCGCGAGATGGTCGAGCTCGGCGGCGCTCACCGTGCCGGCGTGCCGCGAAAACAGCGCCGCGATTTGCGCGTCGGACTCGTGGCGCAGCGGATCCTGCACCGCGTTTTCCATCGTGAAGGTCCGCCACGCCTTGACGGGAGCGCCGCCGGGATTCGCCGTTTTCAGGCGGTCGAGCGCAGGGAGAATCTTCTTGTCGATCGAATCGGCGAGCCCGTCGAACGTCGAGAACGCCTCGGCGTAGCGGATGGGGAACGCGATGTACGCGTACTCGGACGCGAGCTTCGGGTCGAGTAGACGTTTCCACGAGTAGACGAAGTCGTGCGCCGTCACGGGACGCCCGTCGCTCCAGCGCGCGTTCTCGCGCAGGCGGAACGTGTAGGTCTTTCCGTCCGGCGAGATTTGCCAGGACTCCGCGACCCCGGGGACGGGCTGCATGGTTTTGGCGTCCTTGCGCACGACGCCCTCGTAGAGCTCGTACGCGAAGCGTCCCTCGGGCTCACCCGTCATCAGGGAGGGATCGAGCGTCCTCGGTTCCGAGAGATTCAGGAGCCTGAAGTCGGCGGGACCTTCGGTCGACTTCGAGAACGTGAACCCGACCAGGGCGAGAACGCCCGCGAAGACACCGAGGATGCCGAGGAGCGTTCGGTACAAGCTCGGCCAGCCTAGCGCGCGCGGCGGGAAGCGCCGAGAGCTTGCGAGGCCGGGTCGAAATGGCCGGCACGGACGATGTCGTCCGCGCTCGGGACGCCGTCGGCCGAGAGGCTCCGGAGCTCGTACCGCTGGCCCGCTTCGGTGGTTCGATAGACGAACGGGCGGCCCCACGGGTCCACGAGCGACCCGCTCCGCTCGAGCGAGGGAAGACGGAAGCCGAGGTCTGCGAGCTCGTTCGGGTAACTGCCGGTGACCAATCGGTGCTCGTCGAGCTCGGTGGCGATCGCGCGCAGCTTCTTCTCGGCGTCGCTCGCCTTGGGCGGGAACGAGAGCACCGACAAGACGACGCCGGCGACGAAGAGGGCAACGAACGCGCTCATGCGTCGAGGTGTCAGCGCGAACGCGCCCGGCGGACGGCGCGGGACTTCGCTCTCCGCGGGCGGCGGGGTGCTCTCCGTGTCGCGCGGTTCGAAGGGCGCGAACACCTCGACGGGCGCGGGCGCGGCGGGTCGCGCGCGCTCGGCGGTCGCGATGCGCTCGCTCACGATACGATACCAGTCGTCGCCTTCGGCATCGTACGCGTGAAAGCATTTCACCGCGTGGCCGGGCTCGACGTCGACGGTGCGCGGCTCTTCCGTCGAGCAGCGCTCGAACGCCGCCGGACAGCGCGTGTGAAATCGGCAGCCCAGAGGTGGGTTCATGGGCGAGGGGACGTCGCCCGTGAGCACGAGGCGCGTGCGCTTTCGCCGGGGATCGGGCACGGGAATCGCCGAAAGCAACGCGCGCGTGTAGGGATGCGCGGGCGCTTGGAAGAGCCGATTCGCGGGCGCGACCTCGACGAGCTGACCGAGGTACATGACGGCGATCCGGTGCGAAATGTGCCGAACGATCGCGAGATCGTGCGCGATGAAGAGGTACGAGAGCTCGAGGTCGCGCGCGAGGTCCTTGAGGAGGTTCACGACCTGCGCCTGAATCGAAACGTCGAGCGCCGAAACCGGCTCGTCGCAGACGATGAGCTTCGGCTCGAGCGCTATGGCACGCGCGATACCGAGGCGCTGGCGCTGCCCTCCCGAAAATTCGTGCGGATAACGGTTGATCCACGAGGGCGAGAGCCCCACCTTGCGCAGGACCGACGCCACGCGCTTTTCGACGTCCGCGCCGCGGGCGATACCGTGCACCTCGAGCGCTTCTCCGACGATGTCGATGACGCGATGGCGCGGATTGAGCGACGCGTAAGGATCTTGAAAGACGATCTGCATGCGCGGCCGGAGCGCGCGCAACGTTCGGGGGTCGGCGGCGGTCACGTCGGCTCCGTCGAAGAGCACGCGCCCGGACGTAGGTTCGACGAGTCTCAGGATTGAACGTCCGGCGGTCGTCTTTCCGGAACCCGACTCGCCGACGAGCCCGAGCGTCTCGCCCGGCGCGATGTCGAACGAAAGATCGTCGACGGCGCGAACCTGGCCGACGACGCGACCGAAGAGGCCGCGCGTCACCGGGAAATGTTTGGTGAGCCCGCGGACGCTGAGCAGCGGTTCCGGTTCGCTCACGCCGTTCGCTCCTTCGCGAGCTCGACGAGATCCGCGCCGGGGTGTTCGTCGACGTAGAAACAAGCGGAGACGTGCGGCGCTTCGCCGGGCGCGGCGCGTTCGACGAGCGGCGGCTCGCGCTCGCGGCACACGGGCATGGCGAACGGGCACCGGGGGTGAAAGCGACACCCGGTCGGCAGGTGGAGCGCGTCCGGCACGGAGCCGGCGATGGGACGAAGCGGCTCGTCGCCGTCTTCCCGGCGGGGCAACGCGAGGAAAAGCCCGGCCGTGTAGGGATGCCGCGGGCGGTCGAACAGCGCCGTGGTGGACGCGCGCTCGACGACGGCGCCGGCATACATCACGACGACACGGTGCGCGGTCTCGGCCACCACGCCGAGATCGTGCGTGATGAGCAGGATCGACATGCCGAGGCGCTGCTGGAGCCGCGCGAGGAGCTCGAGAATTTGCGCTTGCACCGTCACGTCGAGGGCGGTCGTGGGCTCGTCGGCGATGAGCAGCGCAGGGCGGCAGGCGAGCGCCATGGCGATCATCACGCGCTGGCGCATGCCGCCCGAGAGCTGATGCGGGTACTCGTCGAGCCGCCGCTCCGGCTCGGGAATGCCCACGAGCGCGAGCAGGCGCGCGGCTTCGGTGCGCGCGGCGTCGGAATCGAGATTTCGATGCAGCTCGAGGGTTTCGGTGATCTGATTGCCGACGGAGAAGACGGGATTCAGGCTCGTCATCGGCTCTTGGAAAATCATCGCGATCTGATTGCCGCGCAGGGTTCGCAGGCGTGCCTGCGACGCTTCGAGCAGGTTCTCGCCGCGAAAGAGCACGCGACCGGTGTCGACGCTCGCCGGAGGTGTTTTCAAGAGTCCGAGGATCGCCATGGCCGTGACGGATTTCCCCGAACCCGATTCGCCGACGACCGCGAGCGTTTCTCCCGAAAACACGTCGTAGCCGACGCCGTTCACCGCTTCGACCGAACCGCCCGCCGTACGAAAGCGGACGCGGAGATCGTCGATGCGGAGCAGGGGTGCGCTGGTCGCCACGGAAGCGGCAGAAGGATACTACCGGCGGCTTCGGGGGTCGCCGTCGTCTCGCTTCGGGGGTATGGTTCACCCACGCGCAGGCTCGCCCATGCGGACGCAGGCACCGACGGTCGCCCGGTATATCGCCACGCTCGCTCTCGGCGCGTCGTTCGCGGTCGGGTGCGGCGACTCGAGCTCGCCGTCGGAAGACGGAGGAGCGGGCGAAGGAAGCGGAGGCGACGCCGCGACCGGTGGGAGCGCGTCAGGCGGCACGAACGGATTGGGCGGAACGAGCCCGTCGGGCGGCGCGAACCCGTCGGGCGGTGAGGGAGGAACCAGCACGGGCGGTGACTCGAGCGGCGGCACTCCGGCGACCGGCGGTGCCTCGAGCGGCGGCAGCGCGGGTTCGGGCGGCGGGCTCGGCGGTTCGCCGAGCACCGGTTGCAACGCGGCGCGCGTCCCGGCGAGCGGCCGCTTTACGCTCGACGTGTCGGGGACCGAGCGCGAATACATTTTGAACCTCCCGGACACGTACGACGCCATGAATCCGCGCGCGTACCCACTCGTCATTCTGCTGCACGGTCGAGCGTACTCGGCTCAAACGGTCGCCGACGGCGGGCCGCCGGGCATGACCGGTCCGTACTTCGGTCTCGAAGAGGCGTCGGCGGGTAATGCGATCCTCGTCGCGGCGCAGGCGCTCAGCACGAGCTGGACCAATCAAGACGGTCGCGACGTGGCTTACCTCGACGCGATGATCGCGCGCTTCGGCACCGAGCTCTGCATCGACACGAGCCGTATTTTCGCCGCCGGGTTCAGCATGGGCGCGATCATGACGCTCACGGCGGGCTGCGAAGCAGAGAACCCGTTTCGAGCGATCGCTCCGATGTCCGCGAGCCTGCCCGCCGCCTGCAGCAACGGGCCGCCGCGCGCGTACTTCGGCTCGCACGGCACGAACGACACGACGTTTACGCTCGCTCAGGGTGAAGCGGTGCGCGACTCCTTCGTCGAGAAGAACGGATGCGACACGACGACCACGCCGGGCACTCGAACCGGTTGCGTGAATTACCAGGGCTGTAGTGCGGGCACCGCCGTTTCGTGGTGCACGTTCACGGGCGTCCACGAGCCGCCGCCGTTCGCGGGCGCGGCGATGTGGGAGTTTTTTTCGCAGTTCTGACGCTGAACGTAGAGCTACGTTCGCAGCTTCGGGTCGAGTGCGTCGCGCAGGCCCTCGCCCACGAGGTTGAACACGGTCACGACGAAGAAGATGGCGAAGCCGGGCGCGAGGATGAGCCAGAGCTTGCCTTCGACGCGGCCGCTGTTCAGCGTTTCGCCCCAGCTCGGCACGCTGAGGTCGCCGATTCCGAGGAACGACAGGCTCGATTCGACGAGGATGGCTCCGGCGATGCCGAACGTCGCGCTCACGAGCACCGGCGCAATCGCATTCGGCAAGATGTGCACGAAGAGCACGCGCCATGTCGGAAGTCCGAGGGCACGCGCGGCCTGGGAATACTCGAGGCCCTTGTGCTTCAAGAACTCGGCTCGTACGAGGCGCGCGACCCCGGTCCAGCTCGTGACGCCGATGATCAGCATCACGTGGAAGATGCTGCGTTCCTGGATCAGCGCAGCGAGCGTGAGGATCAGGAAAAAGGTGGGAAAGCAGAGCATGATCTCGACGAGCCGGCTCACCGCGACGTCGATGAAGCCTCCGAAGTACCCGGCGAGCGCGCCGAGCACGACGCCGATGGCGACGTAGAGGCCGACCGCGACGACGCCGATCGTGAGCGAGATGCGGGTTCCGTACAGCATGCGCGCGAACACGTCGCGCCCCTCGGTGTCCGTGCCGAGCCAATGTTCGGCGCTCGGCGCGAGCAGGCTCTTCGCGACGTCGGTCTCGCGGTAAGCGAACGGCCGCAGCGGAAAGACCGCGAGAGGGCGCTCGCCGCGCGCCTCGAGCGCGGCGATCTCCTCGCGATAGTTCACGACGCCGCGCGAGTACGCGAGGGGGTTTTCGAAGGGACCCCAGTGTTTCGGCGCGACGACGAGGAACAGCGCGAGCAGACCGAGCGCGAACGCCGCGAGCAGGCGACCGCGAGCGCGTCGAAAGCGCGGGCCGAGCCGGCGTTTCGCGACCATCACCCCGATTGCCGTGGGACCCGTGAGCACGAGGAGCAGGTTGAAGAACAAATCGACCGCGTTCTCGTAGAGGAGCCGATCGAAGAGCGAATGCAGCCACGGCGACGAGAACCCGGTCGCGTCGCGGTACACGAACGGCTGATTCGACGAAATCAGCGGCGCGCTCACGGCGAGCACGACGAGGAGGGCGATGGCGCGCAGGCCGAAGGCCGCGACGCGGTTCTTCCGGAGCTCGCGCACGACGAGCTCGAAGCCCCCGACGCGCTCGGTCACGGTTTCCTCGAGGGACGGGAGGTCGGGAGTCGTCATCAGCCGAAACGAATCCGCGGATCGACGAGGGCGTATCCGAGGTCGGTGAGCAGGAGCCCGAAGAGCACGAGCACCGTCGACGAGAGTTGCACGGCGAGGATCACGTTGTAGTCGCGCTGGTAGATCGACTCGACGATCCACTGGCCCATGCCGGGGATTCCGAAGATCACCTCGACGATGACCGAGCCGCCGAGCACCGCAGGCAAGAGACCGGCGAGCAGCGTGACGATCGGAAGCAAGCCGTTTCGCAAGGCGTGCTTGCCGATGACGGCGCGCTCGGAGAGGCCCTTGGCGCGTGCCGTGCGAATGAAGTCGGCCTGGAGCACCTCGAGCAGGCCGGCGCGCATGTAGCGCGACAGCGCGGCGAGCGAGCCGTACGTCATGCAGGCGAGCGGCAAGACGACGTGCCACGCGACGTCGGCGAGGCGCTCGAGCGTCGTCATGTCGGCGGCGTTCGCGCTCTGCCAGCCGCCCGTCGGAAACAAGCGCAACGCCGGGTGGTTCGCGCCGAGCGAGAAGCCGTAGAGGAGCAGCGTCGCGACGAAGAAGCTCGGCAGCGAGTAGAGCATGAAGAGCCCGGTCGTGACGACGCGATCGGCGCGTGTACCCCGCCGTACGGCGGAGAACACGCCGAGCGGGATGGCGATGAGGTACGCGAGGACGAGCGAGCCGACCGACAGCGTGAGCGAATACTTGAGCTTCGTGAGCAGCGTCCGCACGACGGGCTCGCGGCTCACGAGCGAAACGCCGAAGTCGAGCTCCAAGAGGTTCCCCCAATAGTGCGCGAATCGAGTGTCGAGGAACAAGATGCGTAGCCGTTCGCCGAAATCGTAGTCGAAGCGCTCGCGGCGCTTCTCGAACCAGCGCTTCCAGGCGGCTTGGATTTCGCGCTTCTTCGCTTCGGGCGCGTCGAACGCATAGCGCAGCTCGCGAAGCTCCGCGTTTTCCCGATCGATGGCGCGGTTCGTCCTCCGGAGCTCGTCGCCTGGGCTCGGATTGAAGGGGTCGACGAGCGGGCGAACGGCCGTGACGCGCAAGAAGTACGCCGCGGCGTCGCGCACCCGCGCGTCGCCGTGATCGAGCAGCGCGACGAGATGCGGGACCCCGTACTCGCCCAGATCTTCGAGGCGTTCCTGCGCTCCGATGCGCTCGCCGGAGGACGCCTTCACGAGGCCGGCCGCGACCGTCACGTCGCCGAGAACGTCGTCCCGCGTGAGCGCGAAGCGCGTGTTGAAGAGCACGGGGTCGTCGAGGTGAAACTGCTCGCGAAAGATTCGATACGACTCTTGTGTGGTGTCGCCGCGCGCGCTGTCGGCGAGGTTCGCCGAGCCTTGAGCGCCGGGGCGCCCCGGCGCAAGATTCAGGATCAAGAACAGAATCAGCGAAATCCCGACGAACGTCGGGATCATGAGCAGCAGGCGGCGAAGGACGTACGCTCTCACGTCGCTCGTTCGCGCGTCATCGCGCTCCGCCCGTGACCCACCAGGGCAACGAATATTCGATGGGAATGTCTTTCGACCAGACGACGTTCTTCACGTCGTTCCACGTGCAGTACACCTTCTTGCGCGTCATGAAGAACGTGTACGGCTGCTCTTCGGCGACGATGCGATGAAAGGCCCGAAGCAGGCGAATGCGCGCGTCCTTGTCGAACGTCACGCGCAGCTCTTCGATGAGCTTGTCGGCCTCGGCGTTGCGGAAGGCGACGGCGTTCGAGCCTTTCGGCAGGTCGATCTGCGACGAATGCCAAACCTGGTACGGGTCGGTGAGCCAGGGCGTCTGCCAGCTTGCCGTGAGGGCGTCGAACTGCCGCTCGTCCTTGCGCTTCAAGAGCAGCGACCACTCCTGCGGCTCGAGCAGCATCTTCACGCCGAGCTTCAAGAGATCGTCGGCGAAGATCTTCAAGCTCGCTTCGGTTTCTTTTTGGCCGTTCGCGAACATCAACCGAAACTCGAAGGGCGAGCGTTTTCCGTCGCCCGCGTGAAGCTCCTTGTCGAGCAGGCCGTCGCCGTCGGTATCCGCCCAGCCGGCGTCGGTGAGAAGCTTCTTCGCGGCGGCGAGGTCGAAGGGGATGACCTTCACTCCGGGATCGTTGTTCGGCGAGTCGGGCGCGAAGGGTCCCGTCCCGATCGTGCCGAGTCCCGCGTAGACGTTGTCGATGATGCGCTGGCGGTCGAAGGCGTGCGTCATGGCCCAGCGAACGCGCTTGTCCGAGAACATCGGCCGCGCGGCGTTCCAGCCGACGTACGAGTAGGCGGGCCGCTTGATGGGCTCGCAGTGGATGCGGCCGTCGAAGAACGGGCTCCCCGCGGGTTTCTTGCCGGATTTCCGCGGCTCCAGGATTTCCTCGCGATACTGCCCGGCGGTGAGCTCGCCCATCGAGAGCTCGTGAGCGCGGAGCTTGAGCAGAGTCTGCTTGAGGTCGCTGTAGATGGAGAATTCGATCCTCTGGATGGCCGGCTTGTCGCCGACGTACTCTTCGTTGCGCTCGAGCACGATCTTCGCGCCCGGCTGGTAGCTCGCCATGCGATACGGACCGGTGCTGACCAGGCCCTTGTTGTTGTACCAGTGCTGATTGAAGCGAAGCCCGAGCGTCTCTCGGGGGAACGGTCTGCCGTCTTGATCGAACGCGTAAAGGAAACGCGGCGTCGGCCAGAGCTCCACCGTGTTCGTGAGGTTCAGGTACTCCTTCTTCTTCCAGCGGACGACCAACGTCCGCGCGTCGACGACCTTCCAGCTTTCGACGCCGGCGAAGTAATTCTTCCAGAATCCCGTCTGCACTTGCGGGTGCGCGAGGAGCTCGAGCGTGAAGGCGAAGTCGTCGGCGGTGACCTCGCGCTCGCCGCGCAGCCACGCGTACTTCGGATCCTCGAGAGGGACTCCCGCGATCGGGTGCCATTTCACGCCGGGCCTGAGGTAGGCGGTAAATTCCCGGGAATCGTCGGTGACCTCGAAGCGCCACGCGAGGTCGCCGTGGTACACGTCCGGATCGGTCCAGTAGTTGCGGAGCCCGAAACGGCCGAGCGTGTACGGGTAGATGTACTCGAAGAGCAGTCCCGAGTTTTCGAGCAGGATGTTGAATCCCTTCGGCTCTCCGTGTTCCCAGCCGCGCGCGAGCACGCCGTTCGTCACCGCGCCCGGAGGGGGCCAGCGCGTGTCTTTCGGCTGGAGGAAGTTCGCGACTTCGGGGTGAAGGACGGTGACGCCGGGCGGGATCTCGTTCGGCGCAGCGCTCGTCGCGGTCCTCGGGCCGACGCCGCCGCGCCGCAGCCGCTCGGTCGCCTCCCCGAGCGCGCGCAGCTCTCGACCTTGCGTGATGAAGCGCTCTTCGAGCGCATCGAGTTGCAGGACGACGACGAGGAGAAGCACGACCACCAGCGCGAGCCCACCGAGCATCGCGTAGCGGAGGGCCCGATCGTTCTTCATCCGCTCCGGAGCGTCTCCCAAGCGCCCGGGTCTTGCAACGGATCTCGACGCGAAAACCGCGAATTTTCGCGCTGAGCAGCGAACCCGCGCCGGCATGCGCCCGTGGTTCGCCGGGATGAGCACGCAAAGCGCCGTCTCAGGGATGTCCGTCGACGCGCATCTGGAACAAGAAGTACGGCGGGATACACGCGCCCTTTCCCGGTGCGTTCGAGCGCGTGCAGATGTAGTCGTCGCGACACGGGTTCTCGGCGTCGCAGGCGCGAAAACCCGCGGGCCGCACGTTGTTCGCGAGGCAGTGGAGGAACGGCTCGCCGCGCGCGACGCAGGCGTTGAACGGATCGAGCACGGCGATGCCGCCGCACACGGCGGAAGGAGAGAGCGCGTCGCACGTTTCGGTGCACATGCCGCCCGGGAATCCGACGGCGTTCGTGTTGCACACGGCGCCGTCCGCGCACGCCGTGCGTTCGGCGCGCGCCACGCGGTCGCGCTTCGCATCGAGCGGGCCCGTCTCGCACGGATCGCCGGCACGGCGTGACGCCGCCGGAAGGCACTGTCCCACGTCGTCGCCCGAGGGCGAGTCGTACGGCCGGCACACGAGACCGGCGTCGCACGTCCAAGCCGCGAACGTCGGATCGGCGCCGAGTCCGCAGTGGGCGCCGTATCCCGAGTACGCTCCGCGCTCGGCGAAGGGCTGCGAAAAATCGGGGGAAGATGCTCCAGCGCTCAAGGCGCGCGCGATCGAGCGGCGCCGCTCGAGCTCGCCCGCGAGGTGCGGCGAGACGCCCGTGACGAGCGCGTTCGCCGCGGGGGTGGACGACGGATCGTCGCCGAGCACGTGGAAGCCGGCGACGCTGCGCGCTTCGTGGCAGCCCTGGCACGAAAGCTCGTCGAGCCTCCGCACGAGGCCCGCCGCCGACCGCACCGTGCGGAGCCGCGAGAAATCGAGCGCCGCAAGGTCCGAGGCCGAAAGCACGGCGCCGAACGGTCGATTCGCGGCGCGTGCGAGGCCGCGCGGCGTGACCGAAATCGCACGCTTCGCGAGAAATCGGTCGGGCAAGAGCGGCGTGCCGCGGTCGACGCTCGCGAGGTTTTCGGGCACGCCGAGCCAGGCGACGAGGTCTTTCCGAAGGGCGGCGTCACTCGCCAAGTGCGCCGTGTCCGGTGTGTTTTCGAGCGTCACGGGCTCGTACCGCTCGCCCGTCGCGTCGAGGCGAAACGCACGCAGGAGATATTCGGCATGTCCGGCCAGATCGGGGCGCACCGCCGCGGGCCAGCGAAGCTGCTGCACGTTCACGACGAGCTTCGCGTTCCGGAGCGACGCTGCGGCGTCGGCGAGCGGCCCGCTTTCGCGCGTGAGCCAAGCGCCGAGCGCAGCGCCGGATACGTCGCTTTCGGGGACCCACCGGCGCGCCATTTCGGTGCACCCGAGCGCGGTCGCCGCGACGGGCACCTCGAGTCCGAGCGTCATGGGCAAGCGAGACGTGACCTCCGTGCCCTGGACGGTCGTCGTGTAGGCGAGGCGATAGACGAGCCGCGTTTCGCCGCAGCTTCGCGCATGGAACGGGGCGCGATCGAGTCGGTTGACGACGGCAGCGAGCTCGAAGCGCGCCGCCGCCGCGCGGAGCCAGCGCACGTCGAAAAGCCGGTGCGAGAAGCGATGCACGCCGACGCCGGCTTGCGGATCGCGCTTTTGGACGAGCGCGATGTCCGCGGCGAGCGTGTCAGCCACGGACGCGTAGCGCGGCGAGCCGGCGAGTCGCGCGTTGTCGACCGCTCCGGCGCCGCGCTTTTCCAGGAGATCGGCGAGGGCGAACCCGCGCTCCTCGACGGCGGCGAGAACCGCCGGCTCCGTGACGAGCACGACGGGCTCGGCGACGAGGGGCGCGGACGTTGCGCTCGGTCGAGTGGCAACCGAAGAACGCGACGGCTCGTCCCGCGCAGGGGCCGGGACGCTCGCGCCGGCGGCGCTCGGGCTCGGTGGCGGTCCCGTGCCGCACGCCGTGGCCGCCGCGAGCGCGAAAACCGCCGCGGCCGGCCTCACGCCTGCACGTTTCGAGTTACGCTCGACTCGCATGGGCCTCACCTTCGGCATCGTAACGGATCTCCACTTCGGACCCGAAGTCCGCTGGCGCGGAAAACTCCGAAAAATGAGCCACCGCGCCGGCGAATACACCGAAGGCTTCGTGCAGCGCATGCGCGACGAGGTGCACCCCGACTTCGTCGTGAACCTGGGCGACGATATCGAGGACGAGTCGCGAGCCGCGGATCTCGAGCGCTACGGCGAGTGTCAGTCCATTCTGAAGAAGGCGGGCGTGCCGGTCGTCAACGCTGCCGGAAATCACGACACGGTAAACCTCGGGATCGAGGATTTGCGCACGGTCTGGGGGCCAGGGCCGGCGGATTCGGCGCAGCCCGGCACGCTCTACTACGCCTTCGATCGTGGCGGCTTCCACTTCACCGTGCTCCACACCGTCGAAGAGCCCGGGGGCGACATTCACGTTCGCGAGCCGCAGCTCGCGTGGCTGGCGAGCGATCTCGCGGCGACGAGCCTTCCTACGGTCGTCTTCATGCACCACAGCGCGAGCGAGCAGGAGTTCGACGACTCGCAGTGGTTTCGCGGGCGGCCGAACCGGGCGCTCGTGCAGGAACGACGCGAGCTCCGCGCGCTCTTCGAAGCGAGCAAGCGGGTGCTCGCCGTCTTCAACGGTCACGTGCACCGCAATCACTTCGACGTGATTGCAGGTATTCCGTACGTCACCATTCAGAGCCTCATCGAGAACCTCGACGACGACGCGCCCGGTCGCCCGAGCCGGGCGCACGCCGTGGTGCGGCTCGACGCCGAGCGCATCGTGGTGCGTGTTCACGGCGAGGATCCCGCGCGGTATCAGATCGAGCGCTGAGTCCCGCGTTCGGGGTCGCGGGCGATTTTCGACGCGCGCTCGTCACGGATCGGGCCGAGGGCGGCCACGGCTAGGGCGATGAAGGTGTCGTCCGCCGGCTGGGCGTTCGGTCTCGCGCTTGTTTCCGTCGCGGGCTGCGGCCTGCTCGACGACGACGCTTCGGGCTCGGGCGACGATGGCTCCGACGCGGGGGAGGGTGGTGAGGCGGCGGGGGGCACGGCGGGTCTCGGGGGCTCCCTCGGCGGCTCGGGGGGAGTCGCGGGGGGTGGGCGGGGTGGCAGCGCGCCGGGCGGCGCGGGCAGCGGCGGCAAGGCCGGGGGAGCGGGTACGGGCGGCGGCGGCATGGGAGGGGCGCCTCCGTTTCCGCCGATGGGCGGGCCGGCACCGCCACTCGTCTGGGAGGAGCCCGACGTGCGCACGGAACCGTCGGGGCGCTATCCGGACATCCTGCCCGACGGGATGGACGGGCTCTACGTCGTCGCGCACGGCAACCCGGCTTACCTCTTCGATTATACGCCCACCGGTTGGTCGGAGACGGCGCTCGAATTCGCGCCGAGCGCGGGCTCACCACAGATCGCCGGCGACCCGGAGTCGCCGTTCATCCAGTGGCGGCGAACCACGAACTTGCAGGTGACGACGTTCGACGGCGCCGCGTTCGGCACGAGCGTCGATATCGCGCCCCTCGGCAACGCGCCGGGGGACATGGAGCTGCTCGCGTCCGCCGAGACGGGGACGGCAGTCGTGTTCCATTCCGACGACTCGAGTGTCTACGCGTACGACTTCGACGGCACGACGTGGAACGGACGGACGATCGGCACGGGGCCGAACGACGGCATCGCTCGGGTCGCCCGAGGTACGATGGACGCTTCTGGGCGCGCCGCCGTCGTCTGGCAACAGCAGGACGGCGTGAACGGCTTCAACGATCGGGAAGCCGCCGGCGCGCTCTTCGACGGCACGAGCTGGCTTCCGTCCGAGGTCATCGGCGATCCGGGCAGCGCGACGTTTCAGGGCGTCGGGTTCGTCGATATCGACGTCAATGCCGCGGGGAAAGGCTTCGCGGTGTGGGGCTCCGAGCGGCTCTGGGTCATGCCCGTGGACCTTGCGGTCGGTTGGGGCGAGCCCGCGCCGATCGACGCCGACGTGCGCTGGCTCGAGGATTGGCCGCGCGTCGCGGTGAACGAAGCCGGTCAGGCCGTGCTCGCTTGGTACGAGCAAGAGGTGAACATTTTCGATCCGCGACTCGTTGCGTCGATCTACTCGCCCGGCTCGGGTTGGAGCGCTCCGCAAGTGCTCATGAACGACGTCACGCCCGAGACGAAGGTCGCGATCGACGAATCCGGTCGCGCCGTCGTCGCCTGGCTCGGCGGTGCGTCGGTCGCGCTGCGCGGCGTGTTCGCGGCGCACTACACGCCGTCGGGTGGTTGGGGGC
>DASUTR010000018.1:0-5327 GCA_036374535.1 Polyangiaceae bacterium | reverse complement strand
GCTACGTTCGAGACGTGGAAAGAGGCCTGTGCGCGACCACCGTGGCGCTCGCCGGTTTCGCCTACGCCCTCGTCGCCGGTGCTCAAGAGCCCGCAGCACCGCCCGCCGCGCCGCCGAGCGTCGCCACTCCGGACGGTCCGGCGCCCGCGCCGGCTCCCCCACCCGAGAGCGCGCCCGCCACGCCGACCCCGGCGCCCGCGCCCGCGCCTACCCCTCCCGGAACGACCGCACCACCTGCTACTTCCGCGACGGAGCTCCGGCCGGCGCCACCGGCAACGACGGGCTTTCAGATGGCGTTTCGCTTCGGCCTCGCCTTCCCCTTCGGCGACGCCACGGGAGCGCCGCTCGACACGCTCGGCGCTCGCTACGCGTGGCAGGTGCCGCTCGGGCTCGACATCGGCGGGAAGCTCGGCCCGAACGTCTTCGTCGGCGGCTACCTCACGTACGCCTTCGGCGCCGAGGGCAGCGACACCCTGGTCGAAGCCCTCTGCGACGACGACGACGAGGATCTCGAAAACGACGTGAGCTGCGGCGCGTCGAGCCTGCGCTTCGGGCTCCAGGTGCAGTACCACTTCACCCCCGCTGAGAAGACGAACGGCTGGATCGGTTTCGGCGCCGGCTTAACGTCGGCTTCCCAGTACCTCAAGGACAATCAGTTCGGTTACTCCGAAACGGTGCGTCTTTCCGGCTACACCGTCGCGCAGCTCTCGGGTGGTCTCGATCTGCGCTCGAAACTCGTGGGGGCGGGTCCCTACGCGGAGCTCTCGCTCGGGCGCTTCACGCGATCGAGCACCGAAGTCGACGCGCGGGAGACGGCGTCCGGGGACATCGACGACCCCGCGTGGCACGCTTGGCTCACGTTCGGAATCCGAATGGTGCTGTTCCCATGATGGGCTCACGACTCGGCCGCGTCTTCGCACTCGCGTCGTTCGCCGCGCTCTCGCAGTGCACGGACGCGGGCGGACCCCGATTCTTCACGCTCGGCGTCGACGTCGAGCCCGCGACGACGTCGCTCGGCGGTACCGAACCCCCGCCGGAGATTCTGATGGATGTGTGCGTCCGCGTGCCCGTGCTGCTCGGCAGCGGCGTGGAAAAACACGAGCGGGTGAGCGGACTTTCCGTGAAAATCTCGGCGACGCGCGAAGGGGCAACCGTCCGGTTCCCCGAAGCGGACGGCAACTCCTCGTCGCGCGAATACTCGCTCGCCGAGCTCCGCCAGGGCGTCGCCGAAGACATCCAGGTGACGGTGGATGGCGACGCGTACGAAGCCGCCATCGCGAGCGGCTGCACGAACCCATGAGTCTCGAGCACGTCCTCGCGCGCCTCGTCTCGGGACGCCCCCTCGTCGTCGCCGCCGACGCCAATGCGAGCCTGCGCGCACGCGGCGTCGCGCTCGACGCGCCGGGCGCACTCGGCGTGCTCTTGCGCGAGCGGCCGGGCGAAGTGCGCGCTCACCATCGCGTCGAAGTCGCCTGCCGCGCCGACGTGATCGTCGCGCTCACCGCCGACACCACGCCGCGCGCGCTCGCCGAGGTCGGCATGGAACACCGCTCGGCGCAGCTCACGGGGCGGGCCGTCGAGCTCGCGCTCGAAGCCGCCGAAGAGAGCCCGAAACCGGTCGCCGTCGCCGGGGTCCTCGGCTCCGATCAGGTGAGCCCGGTCGCCGCGAACCGGCTGCACGAGGAGCTCATCGAGCACTCCGAACGACTCGCGGTCGCCGGGTGCGAGCTGCTCATCGCGCGCGGCCAGGGTTCGCGCGTGAACCTGATGGCGGCCGTCGTCGCCGCGGCGCGAACGGAGCTCATGACCTGGGCCGTCGTGGAAGCCCGCGATCCGGATCTCGTGCTCGACCGCGCGTTGTTCGAGTCGCTCCGTGACGCGGGGGCGAGCGCCGTGCTCTTCGAGCTATCGAGCGTCTCGCGGGGGCTCGTCGAGCTCGCGCGCGTGAAGGACGCGCTCGAAGAGACCGGGCTCGCGCCGGGCGTGCTGCTCGCAGCAAGCGAGGCGGCCGTGCCGGGCTTCGCCGACCGCTCGCTCGCCGTGGAAACGTGGGCCGACCACGCGCTCGATCTCGACCTGGCCGGAGCACGCGTCGTCGGAGGAGGGGCCGGGACCACCGAGGAACATTTGCACACACTTGCGGTTGCTCTCGGCTCGCTCCATCCCTCCGTGGTGGTGCGCCGTTCCGACACCGAAGCGGATCCGGAGCCGGGCGCGTTCTGAGCGGGCGCTCGGGACGCGTGGTAGAAGGCCGCCGGAACACCCGATGGCGACCCCGACGAGCGCCGACGACGACCGTCCGATCCGCGGCCTCGCGGATTTGATCTCCGTCTTCGAAGCTGCAGAAAAACCGCCCGAACGCGCGCTCATCGGCGTCGAAGCCGAGAAGTTCGCCGTGCACGCCCCGACCGGCGCGCCGCTCTCGTACGACGGCGAGCGCAGCGTCGCGCGCATCTTCGACGCGCTCGCGGCATTCGGTTGGGTACCCGAACGCGAATCCGAGCGCGGCCCGGTGATCGCCCTCCGCCGCGGCCCCGCGTCGATCACGCTCGAGCCCGGCTCGCAGCTCGAGCTCAGCGGCGCCGCGCTCTCCGACCTTCACGCGGCGCGCGCCGAATTCGTCGCGCACCTCGGCGAGCTACGAGCCATTTCGAGCGAGCTCGAGCTCGCGTGGCTCGGCGTGGGGTTCCACCCGCTCGCGCGCCAGGCCGAGCTCGGCTGGGTGCCGAAGCAACGCTACGCGGTCATGAAAGAGTACCTGCCGACGCGCGGCTACGCGGCGCACGACATGATGCGCCGCACCGCGACGGTCCAGGCGAATTACGACTATACGAGCGAAGCCGACGCGCTCAAGAAGCTCGTCGTTTCACTCAAGCTCTCGCCCCTGATTCACGCGATGACCGCGCACGCGCCGTTCGCCGAGCGCCGGCGGTCCGAGCACGCGAGTCTGCGGGGAGAAGTGTGGCTGCACATGGACCCGGCGCGCTCCGGGCTCATCGCTCCGCTCTGGTCGGCGCCGTCGCCGGGTTACGCCGACTACGCCGAGTGGGCGCTCGACGCCGGCATGTTCCTGTTCAAACGCGGCGAGCGCGTGTACGGCAACACGGGACAGACCTTCCGCGATTTCTGGAAGAACGGCTTCGAGGGCGAGCACGCGACGATCGCCGACTGGCGTCTGCACCTGAACACGTTGTTCCCGGAGGCGCGTCTCAAGAACACGGTCGAAGTCCGCGGCTGCGATGCCCAGCGCCTCGAGCTTTCCATGGCGATTCCCGCCATTTTCACGGGTTTCCTCTACGACGAGCGCGCCCTCGACGAAGCGTCGGAGCTCGTGCGGGGCTTCGACTACGAAACCATGGAGGCGGCGCGGCCCGCGCTCGTTCGCGACGCGCTTCGCGCGAGCATCGGCGGGACGCCGGCGCGCGCTCTCGCGGAACGTCTCATCGACATCGCGCTCGGCGGGCTCGATCGTCGCGCGAAGCTCGACGCGAGCGGCAGCAGCGAACGCGCTTACCTCGAGCCGCTCGCCGCGCTCGTCGCCCGCGGCGAATGTCCCGCCGACGAAACGGCGAAGGGGCTCGCCGTCGGCGCGAACGTCGACACGGCGGAGCTCGTCGAGCGAACGCGACTCGCGTGACGAGGCTCGTCCGCGGGGGCCGAGAGCTTCAGGCCGCCTGGGCGAGTGCGATCTTTTCGGCCTGGCCCGCGCGATAAAAGCGGCGGAGCAGGGCACGCACCTCGCCCTCGCCGCGCCCCGTCAGCCGGGCGGCGAGGCGTGCTGCCAGCCGATTGGCGAGCCGGTAGCGCTCGCCGGCTTCGGTATGCGGCGGATCGAGAAACGTCGCCTGCTCGAAGATGCGCCGGTGCAAAAGCTGGGGATCGGCGCGGCCCTCCGCGTCGAGCGCGAGCAGCACGAATTTGTCCACCTCGGCCTGGAGCTCGAGCTCGAGCTGCGTCGAGGGAAGCCCCGTGCGAACGCGTTCGGCGAGGAAGACGAAATGGCTGACGCCTTCGAGAAGCTGCAGCCACTCGTCGTTCGCCCCGGCGCGGGGAGCGCCGTCGGGAACTCGGAGCGCCATCTCGACGGCTTGCCCGCCGTCCCGCACGAGCAAAACCTCCCGCTCGCCTTCCGTGCCCGCGGACGCGAAGAGCGCCACGTCCGGCGCGCCTTCGAGCCCGTAGTACCGTTCGATGCGACGCTGAATGCGCCGGAGCGCCGCGCGCGTCCGGCGCCCGAGCGGGTTCAATGCACTCCCGCCGGCGCACGCAAGGGGACGAGCCCCTGGGCGGCGAGCGCCTCGCCGAGCGCGGTCGAACCGCTGCGGAGCCAGCGCTCGTAGAGCTTCACGACGGCGCCGTTCGACGCGGCGCCGCGTGCCATCAAGCGGTCGGCGACGGCGCCGAGGAGCTCCACGAAAGCGTCGAAGTGCTCCGCGAGCTCGCCGAAAACGTCGGTCGCCGGGCTCGCCGTACCGGCGCGCGTGAGCATGTGACGGGCGCCGTCGTAAGCGCGGGCTCCCACCGAGCTCACGTAGCGGAGCGCCACGCCGCGCGTTTCGAGGTGCTCAGCGTAGAGTCCGCGCACGTAGAGCACGCCATCCCCGAGCGCGCGGAGCCGCTCGAAGCGCTCGCCGCCCGCGCTTTCCTCCGCCTCGGCGAGCAGCAGCGTGAAGGGCCGCTCGAGGGTGTCCCGGCTCAGGGCGCCCGGCCGGGCGTAGTCAGCGAGAAGGCCCGCCACGTAGGCGGTGGCGGCGTCGGTGGCTTCGACCCCGCGTTCGTCGCGCGCCACGAGGACGAGCTCTTCGAAAAACCCAGCGACGTCGGCGGAGAGGTCGATGTCCTGCTCCGCCTTCCCGGCGGCGCTCGTTTCATCGAGTCGCGGCTTCCGGATATGCACCGTCACTTCTGATTCTAACGTTTCGCGACGCGTTTCCCAGCCCAGAACCCTGCTCACCCGAGCAGCTGTGAACACTTTCTTGGCACTCGCGCCCCCTGGCTGCCACGCGAAACGCTCTGGTGCTCCCTGGGAACCGCCAAGACGCCAAGGGCGCCAAGCCTCGCCAAGATCTTGGTTCTTTTTGAGGTCGCGCAGCGCTTCTAGCGGCTAGACCAACTCTGCTGCCGGGCCGCACGGCACGGCGCGTAGGCCTTGGAGCTGCAGGGTCCCGACCACCCAAAAATCCCTCTTGGCGAGGCTTGGCGCCCTTGGCGTCTTGGCGGTTCAAAAGTCGGCACGGGGGAGTCCATTTCCGGAAATCAGCGTGTCCTCCTTGACAGGGGGCCGTTGCTGGATAAGTTCTCGCGGCCCCTGTTAGCACTCGGGTAGG
>DASUTR010000017.1:0-2218 GCA_036374535.1 Polyangiaceae bacterium | reverse complement strand
GCGCTCGAAGCGAGCGGGTTCACGGAGGGCGACGGCGGCTTCGTCGCGCTCGCGCGAGGTCAGCGTGCGGGCGAGGGGCCCCGGGACGTCGTGGAAAAAGTAGGTCACGAGGTCGAAGTCGACGGCGTAGCCGCCGCGGCGGGCGGCTGACTTGCGTGCCTTTTCGGAGCCCGTGTCGTCCCAAAATTCGCCGGCGGTTTCGCCGGGGAGCGGGATCATCGCGTTCACGAAGACGAGCCTCCCGATGCTCTTCGGCGCGCGGGCGCAGACGAGAGCGGCGGTGAATGCGCCCATCGACTGAGCAACGAGCGTCACGTTACGGCGCTTGCCGATGGCCGCGATGACGAGCTTTGCGTAAGCGCGCAAGCCTTTGCGAGTGTCGTCGCCGGGAAGCTCCACGGCGAGCGCTTCGTGGCCCGCCTTTTCGAGCAGCGGGACGACGCGATGCCAGTAAAAAGCCGCCCCGCCGGCTCCGGGAAGCAGCACGAAGGTCTGCGCGGTCGACCCCTCCGCTGTCCGCGGATGGCGCGCCGCGCGTCGGGTGCGTCGAATCTGGGCTTCCTCGATCATCGATGCTTCGGCGAGCGGGGTGCTCGGGGAACGAGACTAGTACGAGCTTCCGTCTTTTCGGGAGAATCGGTGCGAACCGTCCGGCCCCTTTTTGTACGCGAGATCGTCGTCCGGATACGCGGCGATGTCGTCGGGTTCGCGGTTACTCACCTCGAGGTAGCGCGCGGGGCGATCGCTGCGATTGACGAGCTGGTGGCCGTTTCCCGAGCCCGCCCTGAATCCGGCACAGGTGCCCGGAGTGAGCAGCTGCTCGCCTTCGTCGGTTCGAAGCACGACTTCACCTTCGAGCACGAAGACGAACTCGTCTTCGAGCGTATGGTGGTGACGCATCGACGACTCTCGTCCCGGACCGAGCGTCGTCAAGTTCACGCCGATCTTCGTGAGACCGCACGCTTCGCCGAGGGGGCGTTTTTCGCGCGGCAGGACGCGCGAGCGAAAGGGCTCGGGGTAAGCCGAGGTGTTGCGAGCGGCGACGGCAGCGGGATCGAGCGCCGGGAGTTTCAAGGCCATGAATCGAGGCGTAGCATGCGCTGCTCCATGACTCCGAATTCCCCCGAAGGCCGGCTCCTCCGCTGCGAGCGGTGTGGGGGCGGCTTCGGTTTCGTTGCGGGCGCGAAAGCCGTGACGTGCCCGTATTGCCGTCACGCCCAGTCCCCGTCGCCGGCCCTCCTCGCCGAGCTTTCTCGCTACCGCGACGACGTGCAGGAAGAGCTCGCACGCGCCGACGGAGCGTACGCGCGCGCCGCGGCGTGGGAAGGGTGGGCGGAGCAGGGACGACGAACCACGCCGACGCGCAAGGCGGTGATTCCGCTCGTGAGCGGGGTGACGCTCTTCGGCGGGCTCGCCTTCCCGGTGAGTCAGGCGCTCGGGATTTCCCCCGAGCTCGTCGCCACGTTCGTGACGCCGTTCCTGGTCGTGCCTCCGTTTCTCTTGATGGCGTACCTCGTCGCGCAATCGCTGCGCGGCAACGCTGCGGCTCGGCGCGCCGTCGCGGGCGACGTCGCGGTGGCGTGCCCCAACTGCGGCGCCGGAGGACGCATCGTCGCGGGAGCGCCGGCGCAGGTATGCGGCTACTGTCACGCGACGCTCGTCGCGTCCGCGCCCGTCATCGAGCGGGGCGTGGACGTCGCCGCGCTCGCTCATCGTCGCGCTCGGCTCGAGGAGCTTCGTCAGGAGCGCGCGGGCATGGCGAGCCTGGCGGCGTACGACATGACGCCCTACGTGCCCTATTTCGTGCTCGGGCCGTTGTTGTTCATGACGGGCGGCGGCGCGGTCGGGTTCTCGCTCGAGATGCTGAGCGGCGCCGAGGCGTACAGCCCGGCGATCTTCGTCCTGTGGGCGCTGTTCTTGTCCATCCTCGCTGGAGGGCTCGGCTGGATTTCATGGCAGCGTAACCGGGTCGCCGCGTATCGGAGCGCGGCGGACGATCTCGCCCGGCAGTTCTCCGGCCGGCGCCTCGAGTCGCTACACGAAACGGTCGAATGGCTCGATCGCTTCTGGCCCGAGCGCTACGAGGGAACCAAGAGCTATTCCGGCGCGTTTTACGTGGCGGCTGCGCTCGACGCGTTCGGCTACCCCGCGCTCCTCGTGTGTGACTCGTCGCGCGGTAAAGGGCACACGCCGAGACTGCATTTGCTCGTCGCCGCCA
>DASUTR010000016.1:0-16657 GCA_036374535.1 Polyangiaceae bacterium | reverse complement strand
GTGGCCGTGACGCGGCTGAAGCTCTCCTGCTGCGCGCGGTAAGCGTGGCTCAGCTTGCGCCGGAAGTAGCGCAGGATGGCCCAGAGCAACGGCGCCATCGACAGCACGACCAGGCACAGCTTCCAGTCGTAGTAGAGCATGAGCAGCGCCGAAACCACGAAGTTCCCGGTCTGGACGAGCGAGACGAACGCGACGTCTTGGACGCCGATGCGCACGACGTCGACGTCGGACGTCACGCGACCAATCAAGCGACCGATCTGCGTCTTTCTGAAGAAATCGATCGGCATGCTCAAGAGATGCGCGTAAATTTCGTGACGCAGATCGTGCACTACCGCTTCACCGAGCTCGAGCGCGTAGCGCGACCGGTACACGAAGCAGAACTCGGTGACGCCGACGAGCGCGAGGAAGCCGAGGACGCCGTGGACGGTGCCCGAAACGTCGTGACCGGCGATCGGGCCGCTGATGATGCTCGCGGCCGCCCAGGTGACGATCGGCAGCTGGAACGCGCGTAGGACGACCAAGAAGAAGAGGCGATTTCGGAGCTTCGCGTGCGGCTTCGTGTAGGCGAAGAGCCGGAGGATGATCGCGAAGTCGAGCGGGCGCTGGTCGGCGCTCGTCGGCGGCTTCTTCATGCGCGCGCCTCCACGCGGCCGAGCAGACGCGCGCTCTCGGCGTCCGCGGCCTGGAGCTCGGCGATGCGAAAGTACACTCCGCGGCGACGCACGAGCGCGTCGTGCGTCCCCTGCTCCACGAGCTTGCCTTCGTGGAGTACCAGGATTCGGTCGGCACGGCGCAGCGTCGTCAAGCGGTTCGCGACGATGAGCGTCGTGCGGCCGGCGCGCGCGCCGTCGATGGCGTCGAGCACCTCCGCCTCGGTCGCGGGGTCGACGGCCGTCGTCGGATCATCGAGCAGCAGGATCGGCGGTTCGGTGAGAATGGCCCGCGCGATGGCGAGCCGTTGTCGCTGGCCGCCCGAGAGGTTCGAAGCGCCCTCTTCGAGCAGCGTGTCGTAGCCGTTCGGAAGCGCCATGACGAAACCGTGCGCGCCGGCGAGCTTGGCGGCCCGCTCGACGCGGTCGCGCGTCGCTTCGGGGTCGGCGAACGCGATGTTCTCGGCGACCGTCGCGCGGAAAAGGAGCCCTTCCTGAAAGACGAGCCCGACGTTTTGCCGAAGCCCGTCGATGTCGAGCTTCCGCACGTCCGTGCCGTCGACGAGGACGCGCCCCGCCGTAGCGTCGAAGAAGCGTGGGATCAGCGCCAGAAGCGTGCTCTTGCCCGAGCCCGTAACGCCGACGATCGCGACGCATTCGCCGGGCCGGATTTCGAAGTCGATGTCCGAGAGCGCCTCGGCGTCGCCGCCGTAGCGAAAGCCGACGTGCTCGAAGCGGACGGCGCCCTGGACCCGCCCCGGGTTCACCGCGTCGGGCGGCGAAGCGATGTCGAGCGGCGCGTCGAGCACCTCGAAAACGCGGCGCGCGCCGGTGAGGCTTTGCTGCAACGTGTTCACGATGACGGCGATGCTCGAGACCTGGGTCGAGAACTGCTGCAAGAGCCCGGCAAACACGATGAGCTCGCCGAGCGAGAGCGCGTCGCGCGCGACGAGCGACCCCCCGTAGACGAGCAGCACCGCGAGATTGAGCTGCGACGCGAACGAGAGCGTCGGCCCGAAGCGTGAAACGCGCCGAAAGATGGCGTGCTGTTGCTCGCGGACGTCGCGGTTGTGTCGATCGAAGCGCGAAAGCTCGTAATCCTCGCGCCCGAACGTCTTGACCACGAGCATCCCGCGGATGCCCTCGGACATGGCGAGCACCATGCGATCGACGAGACGCCGCCCCTCCGCGTACGCGGGCCGTACGCGCCGCGAGAACCGCGCCGTGACGAACCAGAGCAGCGGCGCGAGCGACAGGCACACCGCCGTGAGGAGCGCGTGCGTACGCAGCATGTACACGAGGTACACGCCGAGCGAGAGCAAAAGGACGAGGCCCTGCAAGAGCACGCCGTCCACGAACATGCGCACCGACTGCACGTCGCCGGTCACGCGATTGATGATCGAGCCCGTGGCGTTCTCGTCGAAGAAGCGAAAACTGAGCCGCTGCAGCTTGTCGAACACGCGCGTGCGGAGCTCGGGCACGAACTTCAGATGGACCAGCCGCCCGACGACGAGCGAGTACGAAAATGACAGCGCGGCGCGCGCCGCCGCCATGACGAGAACGAGCGCGCCGATGGCGAGCAGCACGCCTCCGGTGGAAAGCCCCGCGGGCGCCTCGAGCCCGAAGGGAAAGCGCGGCGCGGGGGCTTTTTCGTCGACGGCGGAGCGGATGACGTCGACGGCCACGCCGCTCAGACCGAGCCCCGCGACGCCGAGCGCCAGGAGGACGACCTGCAGGAGGAATACGAAAGCGCACTCGCGCCCGTAGACGAGGCTCATCCGCAGGAGACGCCCGACGAGCGAGGAGCCGTTCCGCGACGGGGCTTTCGTCATGCTTTCGAGGCGGAGGGTAGTCTCGGCCGGGCCCGGCGCCGGCCGCCGGCGCGGTCGCTCGCGTCCCAAGGACGCGGCTAGCTCGCAATTTTCCGTATGGAGTCCTTTGTTGACATGAAGCGGGCGGGCGGCCTACCGTCCAGTACCGCTGGAAAGTCAGCGGTTTAGGCCTATCGCCCCCGCCCTTCCGGGAGGATTCCCATGCGTACCAAGCGCGCCGTCGCGGCGCTGATTCGGTCCCTCATGCTCGGCTCCACGACCACCGCGTTCGTGGTTCTTTCCGCTGTCACCACGGTCGGCTGCAAAGACGAGAGTCAGCCGGAATATTGGATCGAGAAGCTCGACGATTCCGCCTGGCGCGCCCGCGCCGTAAACCGCCTCGCGGAGATGTTCGAGGGCGTGATCTCGCGCTCCAACAAGGACCTCAAGGCGCCCGCGGTGCAGGAGTTCGTCAACAAGACGATCGACCCGCTCATGAAGCTCTACACGGAGCAGTATGAGCTACTCGACTCGAAGAGTCGCGTCACGACGATCAAGCTCTTGGCCGACTTCCGCGACAAGCGCACCGAGCCCGCGCTGAAGAAGGCGTTCGAGTCCTTCGCCAAGTCGCCGAAAACGAGCCGTGACGAAACGGACATCAAGTGGGCCGCGCAGGCTCAGGAGGAGCTCAAGCTCGAAGGGCTCTCGGTACCCCTGCTCGAAGCGTTCATGAAGCTCCGGGCGAGCTCGATGCTCGGCGGCGTCTCGTACCGTGACGTCAACGAGGCCATGAAGGCCCAACCGCCGAACAAGGCGTGGGTCGATCCGCTCATCGCGAAGCTCGAGGCCGAAATCACGCCCGTCAACAACAAGGACAAGAACTCGTTCGACGACGCGCGCGATCAGGTGTTCTGGCAGACGACCGCCGCCGAAGCGCTCGGCCGTATCGGCGATCCGAAAGCGGTGGAGCCCTTGTTCAAGGTGCTGCTCGATCCGACCAAGGCCGACGTGGCCTACACCGCGGGCCTCGCGCTCGTGAAGCTCGGCAAGCCCGCCGCCGATCTGGCGGTGAAGCTCTCCAAGGGCGAGCAGGAGAAGCTCCAGGCCTTCCAGCTCCGCCGCATCAAGGAAGTGACGGGCAACGAAGAAAAGGGCAAGCCCTGGATCGGAACCGCGGCGAAGGTGCTCGGCGCGAGCAGCCGCCCGGAAGCGGGTCCGGCGCTCATCGGTTTGATCGAGGCGGAGCAGGACGAAACGCTGCGCGCCATCTTCGTCGACGAGCTCTCACGCGTTCCGGGTACGGCCGAGACGAAAGAAGCGTTCAAGAAAGCGTTCGTCAAGCTTCCCGTGAAGTTCTATCCCGGCCTCGCGGAGAGCGCCGGTCGCTTCGGCGACGCCGATTTCGTTCCCTGGATGCTCGAGACGGCCGACTCCGTCAAAGGCGAGCAGGAAGAGCGCGAGCTCGCGCAGCAGTCTCTCGTGCAGACGGCGCTCAAGCTCGCGAAGCCCTCGCAGATGGGCGACGTGAAGGCGGCGATTGCCAAGCACGACGCCGACCGGGCGAAGAGCCTCCTCGCGAAGGTGGAGCCGCTCGTCGCGAAGTGCCAGGAAAACGCGAGCTGTTACCTCGAGGCGCTGAAGAGCCCCGAAAACCAGAGCGAAGCCAACCAGTTCGTGGGCATCAAGGCGGGCTACATGACCGCCATCTTCGGCAACGAGCAGACGCGCGATCAGCTCGTCGCCTCGCTGAGGCCCATCACCAACGCCTCGCTCCGACACGTCGCCGGCCAGACCATCGACCTTCTCACGCCCAAGGGCTCCAAGGCGGTCGCCGAAAAGCTGCGCGCGATCATCGACGAGAACGCCAAGAGCCCCGACAAGGACAGGTCGGCGGGCGACAACTCGCTCAAGCAAGTGATGTATCGGCTGGAAGCCCGCGCCGGCTGACGGAGATTCCGACATGACGCGCGTCGCGATCGAGATCCTCTCGGGAGCGGCGGCCGGACGGCGCTCCGAGTTCGAGCTCGATGCCATTCGCATCGGGCGCGGCGCGTCGAACGAATTCGTCGTCGACGCCGCCCACGTCGCGAACGAACACGCGCGCGTCGTCGTCGGCGTGGAGAGCGTTTCGCTCGAGGATCTCGGAACCGGGACGAGCACGTGCGTCGTCCGGGGCGGCGAACGCATCGTGCTCGACGAAACGGCGCCCGCCGCGACGCTCGAGAGCGGCGACCTCGTCGAGCTCGGTGGCGCTGGGGAGGCGGGCACGTCGCTCTGCGTGCGCTTCGAGCTCGAGGCCGAGCAGGTCGAGTTCGTCGAGTCACGCCCGCTCGCGACGCTCGGCACCGCGCCGGTCGCTCCGGAGGACGCCGCCGAACGCCTGCGCCGGATCCTCGCGGCTCAGCGCGCGCTCGGAGCCGCGCACGACCTCGAGGGCGTCGTGGCGGCGCTCGCCGACGCCGCGCTCGAGCTCGTCCCCGGAGCCACGCACGCCACGGTCGCCCTCAGCGAGGGCGACGACCCTTCGCGACCTCTCGCGTTGACGACGGTCGCGGCGCGTGTCCGCGGCGCCGACGGCAGGTCCCGGGCCCCCGACGCGCCCATTCCGCTCACGCGCAGCGTCGCCCTCAAGGTGGTGCGAGAGCGCGCGGCCGTGCTCGCAGCCGACGCGCCCAAAGAGACGTTCAGCTCGGAGTCGCTGCTCGGCGCGAACATCCGCAGCACCATCGGCGTCCCCTTGTGGAAGGGCAACGAGATCCTCGGCGTCCTCCAGGTCGACAATCGCGCCGCCCCCGCGATGTTCCAGGCACGCGACGTCGACTCGCTCGGCGTGCTCGCCGCGGACGCGTCGCTCGCCGTCGCCAACGCGCGTCTCATCGGTCGCCTGGTCGCCGCCGAGCAACGGCTGGATCGCGAAAATCGCTACCTGAAGGGTCGCGAGCGCGCGCGCTCCGGCGAAGCCCCCATCGTCGGCGAGAGCCGCGCGATCGCGGAGCTCTTGAAACAGCTCGACAAGGTGGTCGACACGCGCGTGACCGTTCTCATCGAAGGCGAAACGGGAACGGGCAAGGAGCTCGTGGCTTCCGCGCTCCATCACCGGTCGAAGCGCCGCGACAAGCTCTTCGTGGCGCAGAACTGCGCGGCCTTTCCCGAAAATCTCCTGGAGAGCGAGCTCTTCGGACACAAGCGCGGCGCCTTCACGGGCGCGACGGAGGACAAGAAGGGCCTGTTCGAAGTCGCCGACGGCGGCACCCTCTTTCTCGACGAGGTCGGCGAGATGCCCGCGGGGCTCCAGGCGAAGCTCCTGCGCGTGCTGCAAGAGGGCGAGGTGCGACCCCTCGGCGGCCACCAGGTAAGACACGTGAACGTGCGCGTCGTCGCGGCGACGAATCGCAACCTCGAGGACGAGGTGGCCAAGGGCCGCTTCCGCGAGGATCTCTATTACCGTCTCAAGGTTTTTCCGATCAGAGTCCCGCCGTTGCGCGAGCGGCGCGAGGACGTGCCGCGGCTCGCGCAGCATTTTCTCGAGCGCGCGTCACGCGAGATGGCCAAACCCGTCGCCGGATTCACGCAGGAGACGCTCGCCGCGCTGTGCGCACACGAGTGGCCCGGCAACGTCCGCGAGCTCGAGAACGAAGTGCAGCGCTTGGTCATCCAGGCCGATTCCGGCGCCTTCGTGACCCCCGACCTCTTGAGCCCGAGCGTTCGCCGCGTCGAAGCTCTGGTGCAGAACGTCGGCGCGAACAGCGGCACGCTCAAGGATCGCGTCGAGCGCCTGGAGCGCTTCATCGTGCTCGAGGTGCTGCGCGAGCACGGCAACAACAAGACGAGCGCGGCGAAGACCCTCGGCATCACGCGCGAGGGTCTCCACAAGAAGCTCAAACAGCTCGGTATCGGCTGAGCCGGCTCAGTCGGTGTCGCGCACCTCGAGGTGCGACGAAGGAAAGGTGTTGTAGCTGTCGAGGGCGGCGAACGTGAACGTCGTGCCGCCGATGAGGCTCGCGAGCGCGGAGCCCGGCGGCGTCGTCAGCGTGACGCTCGACGTGCTGAAGCGGATCTCGGGGAACACCGTGCGGCTGCGGAACGTGCCATGGACGCCGTCGCCCCACCAGCTCGCGATGAACACCGTCGGCGGATCGGTCGGCTCCGCGGCGCTGCCGACGACCTGAAAGCTCGGTGTGTGCGCGGAGGAAGAAGCCACGCCGAGCGTGCCGCCGGCAAGTCCGAACGAGAGCGAGTTCGTCTCGTCGGCGGCGAGACCGGCCGCCTTCAGCCGGGCGTGCAGCACCGCCTGATCCGTCGCGTAGAACAGGGTGTAGTTGTTGATGAACGCGGTCTCGTCCCGGCCGTTCACGCTGATACCGATCTGGGAGGTCGTCGTCACACCCCGCTGCTTGCCGTCGATGACGGCGCTCGTGCAGCGGGCGACGCGCACCACCATGATCGCGTCGCTGCCGGCGAGAGCGAGCTCGTAATGCTCGGGGACGAGCGGCCGCGCGTTCACGGCCGGGACGAAGCCGATGCCCGCGAACTCGGCACAGCCCGAGAAATCCACGTCGAAATCCTTGTTTCCGAGCGCGCTCGCGGCGACGCCGCTCCGACCCCGTTGCGTGAGCTCCGCCTCGTCCGGCGCGCCGCAGGCCGACACCGTCAACGCACCGACGACCATCCAGTTCGACTTCATCGTTGTCACCCTTCACTTCGCTTGATTGGAAAGTACCATCCCGAAATCATCGATCACCCCCGGAGCCCGCGCTCGCCTCACCCGGTTCGGCGCTTCGAATCGGACCCGCGCGGCGAGCCACCTGCTCGACGATCGCGAGCGCCGTCGAAGCATCGAACGGCTTCCAGAGCACGTTCGACCCGATGCTCTGCAAGAACTCCTTGCTCGCGGGCGTCACGGCGCCTCCCGTCATGAAGACGAAGCGTCCGGTGAGCTCCTCGCGGAGCTCACGCGCGCGGGTATAAAGCTCCGCTCCGGACAGCCGGGGCATCATGAGATCACAGAGCACGACGTCGAAATCGGAATCGACGCCGAGGCGCTCGAGCGCAGCGGAGCCGTCCTCGGCCACGACGACCTCGTGCTCGGCGAGCACCCGCGTGAGTGCGCGCGCGATCGAGCCCTCGTCGTCGACGATCAAGACGCGAAAGCTCGGACCGGGCTCGCGTGCCTCGCCGCGCGGGCGTGGCGCGACGATCGACCGAGCACGCGCCGTACGAGGAAGCTCGATGCTGACGCTCGTGCCCTCCCCGAGCCGGCTCTCGATGCGGATCTGCCCGCCGAAACCCTGCACGATGCGCTTGCAGATCGCGAGACCGAGGCCGGAGCCTTCCCCGCGTCGTTTCGAGGTAGAAAACGGCGCGAAGAGCTGCGGCAGGAGCGCTTCCGGGATGCCTGCGCCCGTGTCGTACACGACGACTTCGACGGCCGACTCCGACAGCGCCCGCGACACGACGCGGATGAGCGGCTCCGACGCGCTCGTGCCGTCGATGGCTTGCGCGGCGTTCACGAGCACGTTCACGAACACCTGGACGAGCTGGCCCTCGCGCGCGAGCACGTACAAGCCGTCTTCGAACTCCCGCATCAGGCGCGCGCGGTGTCGGATCTCGTTCGCGGCGATGTTGAGGGCGGACGTGAGGGCGCGCGAAACGTCGACGGGCTCGGCGGGGCCGGGACCGTCCTTGCCCGAGAACGTGCGGAGCTCGCTGGCGATATCGCGCATGCGCTTCACGCCGCCGATCGCTTCGTCGAGGATCTCGCGATCGTCGCCGCGGAGCGACGCGGCGATCCGCTCGTGCAAGAGGTTCAGATTGAGCGCGACGTAGGCGAGCGGGTTGTTGAGCTCGTGGGCGACGCCCGCCGACAGCGCGCCGAGCGCCGACAGCTTTTCGGCGCGCGAGAGCTCCTCGCGCGCGAGCTGATAGTCCGTCGTATCGCGGGAAAGCAAGATCATCGCCGGCTTGCCCTCGAACGACACCTCGCCGGCCGTCGAAATCTCCACGAGACGCGGCGGCCCTTCGTTGGGAACGAGCCTTACCCGCGTGACGTGCGCGCGGTGTTCGGCCTCGAATTGCGCGCGATCGTCGCGATGGATGAAATCGGCGTAAGCGCGACCGATCACGCCGGCTTCCGTTTCGCGAACGATGCTCAGGAACGCCGCGTTCGCGAAGTAGATGCGACCTTCGCGCAGCACCACGACGCCGTCGGGAATCGCCGCGAGCACGGCCCGAAACTCGTGGTGCGCGAGCGCAAGCGCCTCGTCCCGCTCCGAGCGGTGCGCGAGGTCTCGGCGAATCGCGACGTGTCCGCGAAATCCCTGCTCGCGCGCGACGAATGGAGCGACGTTCACCTCGTAGAACAGCCGGCGTCCGTCGAGCGCGCGACCCGAGAGCGCGCCCATCCAGGGCCGGCCGGCGTGAAGCTCGGCCATCGTGAATCGATAGAACGCATCGTCGTGGAGCGGCGCCACGACGTCGCGAAACACTTCGCCTGCCGTGAGGCCGAGCGCTGCTCGTTCGTCGTAACCGGAGAAGCGCTCCCAGGCGGGGTTGACGTAAAACAAGCGACCGTCGAGGTCGGTGAGCTCGACGGCGTCCGCCGTCTGCTCGATCGCCGCAAAAACGACCGATGCCATGCGTTCGCGTCGATCGCGCGAGAGCGCCCGCTCGAGCAAGGCACGGAGCTCGACGACGTCCTCGCGGGCGGGAGGCGTCGATGCGTGGACGACGAACAGCAGCACGTCCACGTGTTGAGAGATGCGCGGCGCCACGTCGAGCGGCACCACGTCGACCTGCCCTCCGGAATCGTCGCCGAGGGGACTCAAGCCGGGGTGGCCGGCGGGCAGGCGGCCCGCACTGCTCGCGAGCGCTTCGAATTCCCCGAGCTCGAGGGCGCGAGACGGCGCGAAGTCGCCCGCCACGCTGCGCCACTCGGCGACGAAGCGTCCCTTCGGCGCTACGAGCTCGAGGAGCGCCACGGACCGGACGCCCAGTCGTTCGCGCGCGGACGCGAGGAACGTCTCCAGACGCCGCGAAAAGTCGGGCGCATCCAACCCATCCGCATTGAACAAAAGGCCGAGCTTCCCCGAGACGAACGACAATAGCCGAGGCGCGACCCATCGGAAAAGAGGGGCGCGCCGGACGGCGATACTCCCCAGGTTTTTGACCGCTGGTTTCCGCGCTCGGCTGAATCGGCGTCGCTCGGCTACTGAATTCCGTACTCGCGGAGTCGCCGATAGAACGTCCGGCGCGGGATGCCGCTGAGCTCGGCGGCGCGCACGCGGTTCCAATTACAGCTTCGGAGCGCGCTCAAGATGCGTTCGCGCTCCTCGCGACGGTGTTCGGACACCGTGCCCTTGCGCCGCGCTGCCTCGGCACGCGGGGCGTCGCCGTCCGCGGCGCGGGCGCGCTCGCGGGACGAGTCGGTCACCCAGCCGTCGGGCAGCTCGATGTCGTCGGCGACGAGCTCCGGTTCCTCGCTCATGACGAGCGCGTTCAGGAGCACGTTCTCGAGCTGCCGTACGTTACCGGGCCAGGCGTACGACGCGAGGCGTCGAATCGCGTCGCGGGCTACCGTCTTCTTCTCGCGCTTGTACCGCGCGGCGAAGAGGCCCAGGAAATGATCGACGAGTTGGGGGATGTCGTCGCCGCGCTCGCGCAAGGACGGCAGCCGCGTCTCGACGACGTGAATGCGATAGTAGAGATCCTCGCGGAACTCGCCCTTCTTCACGAGCGCTTCGAGGTCCTTGTTCGTGGCGAAGATGACGCGCACGTCGACGTCTTCTTCGGTCGTTCCGCCGACGGGGCGAACCTTCTTCTCTTGCAGCACGCGCAAGAGACTCGCCTGCATCTTCTTCGGGGTCTCGCCGATTTCGTCGAGCAGGATGGTGCCGCCCTGACACTCGCGAAAGAGTCCCTTGCGATCGCGGTCAGCCCCCGTGAAGGAGCCCTTCACGTGGCCGAAGAGCTCGCTCTCGAGCAGGTTCTCCGGTATGGCGCCGCAGTTCACGCCGAGAAACTTCGCGTTCGCGCGCGCCGAGGACGCGTGAATCGCGCGCGCCACCATCTCTTTGCCCGTGCCGCTTTCCCCCGTGATGAGCACGGGCACGTCGGTGTCCTTCAGGCGTTCGATGAGCGCGTAAATCCTGCGCATGGCGTCGCTCGTTCCGACGAGGCCCTGATAGCCGAAGTGGCCGTACAGCGTTTCGCGTGCGTCGCGGAGCTTCTGGCGGGTGCGCCTGAGCTGCTCGGTCCGATCCCCGAGCAGCTCCTTGAGGCGCGCGCGCGCTTCTTCGAGGCTCGCATTCGCCTCGAGCAGCGCGTCGGCGCGCTCCAGGTTCTCGCGCACGAGCCGAGCGTTCTCGAGCGCGATCGCCACTTGGTCGGCGAACGCTCGCAGCGTGGGCATCTCGCGCTCGAAATGCGAGCCCGGGCGCAGCCGCGTCTCGACGTAGAGCGCGCCGACGGCGTGCCCGTCGGGCGCCAGAATGGGAACGCAGGCGACGGACTCGAGCATCATCTGGTGCACCGACGCGTAGCCGCCCACGCGGGAGTCGTTGCGCGCATTGACGGCGACGACCGGCTCGCGCGACTCGATGACCTCGTGCGCGATGGATCGCGAGAATTCGGCGTGCGCGGGGTCGCTGCCGCCCCGCGCGGCGTGAACCGTGAGCTCGCCGTCATTTCCACGCAAAATGACGAATCCGCGCTCCGCACGCGCCAGCTCGACCGCGTGGCCCGTGATGCGCGCCGTCAGCCACTCGATGTCGAGCTCGCCCGCGAGCTCGCTGTTGACCTCGAGGATGCGCGCGAGCTTCTGCTCGAGCGGGGTCCCCATCTGACTTGTGCCCGTGCCGAGCAGCGTGGAGATGGTGCGACTCGTCCCCGCGAGCGCCACCCCGCGCGGCGCTGGCGAGGCCGAAAGCTCCGTGCTCGCGAGCGCCATCGACGCGGGGACCGCCGAGCGCAGCTTGCGGCGGCGCGGGTCGTTCCAGTAAACCTCGCGCAGGTCGCGCGGCAAGCGGGCGCCGATTTCCTCCAGCACCGCGAGCGCTTCTTCGCGATCACGACGCGCGAGCAGCGGCTGACCGTCCTCTTCCTCGAGCGCGGCACGCGCTTCGAGAGCGCGCCAGATCCACTCCTTTTGCCCCGCCGTGCGCGCCGCCGCGATGGCCGCGTCGAAGCCCCGGCGCGCGCTCACGTCGTCGCGACCGAGCTCCGCGACGCGCGCCGTCGCGAGCAACAAGAGGGGCTTGTGGGACCGCGATTCGCCGAGCGCCTGACGCGCTTTTTCGAGGCGTTTTTGCAGAGCGGCGAGCTCGGGGTGCTCCGCCCGAGCAACCACGAGGATCGCTTCGAGGCGTGCTTCGGCTTCGTCGACGGCGTGCCCGAGCGCGGCGTGAGCGTCGGCACACTCGTCGAAGAGTTTGACGGCAAGCTCGCGCTCTCCGAGCCGCGCTTGGAGCTCGGCGTTCGCCCCGAGCAGGTGCGGCACCATCACGGGAGCGAGCTTCTCACGCTGTCCTTCGAGCGTATCGAGGCTCGCTCGCGCGCGGCCCAAACGACCGAGATAGAGATCCGTGTTCGCTAGATTGAGCAGCGCCCAGCGCACCGTGTTCTGACGCCCCGAACGCCGTCCCATGTCGGCTGCGGCTTCGAACACCTCGATGGCTCCGGCGATGTCTCCCTGGACCTTCAAGAGCCCCGCGAGGTTCAGCTGTACGCTCGCGAGCGTGCCCGCGTCGCCGGCGCGCTCGGCGGCTTCGATGGAGCGCTCGTACGCCCGGCGCGCTTCCTCACCCTGGTCACCGCGCTGCAGCACCAAGCCGAGCGACAGGAGCACGAGCGCTTCCAGGCGGGCCGAACCGCCGACCTCCGCGGCCTTCTCGGCGTCCAGAAGTCGCGCGCGCGCTTCGTCGTGACGGCCGAGCATCGAAAGAGCGAGGCCCCCGTACGCGAGCGCTTCGCCCGCGAGCTCCGGCGCCGCGAGGGGCAGCGGTTCCAGGAGCGAAAGCGCTTCGGCGTACGCTCCCGTTCCGACGAGCGAACGGCCTAGATAGAGCGCGTGTTGGCGTCGCTCGGCCTCGCTCGCCCCGTCGAGGCGCGCAGCCGACGCGCGAAGCCCCGCGAGCGCCACCGCCGGCTCCCCGAGCCCGAGGTCGAGGCGCGCTCGCGCGACGGACACCGCGACACGGTCATCGGAGCCGAGCAATTCGAGCGCGCCTTTCGCTTCCGTGTAGCGCCCCCGGTCGAGCAGAACGAGCGCGCGTTCGAGCGGATCGCGGCTCTCGCTCACGCGTTCGGCTGCGCTGCCGAGCTTCCGTTCGATGTCTTCGGGTGAGGCGACGGCGTCCGTCGCGATCAAGCGAACCAGCCGCCGGAGCTCCCCCGGGTAACCGCCGGATGCGGCGACGACCCGCTTTTGGAGCTTCTCGGTGAGAGACGGCACGGCGCGGCGCACGAGCTCGATCGACGCACGTTCGTCGAGCGGCGGCACTTCGAACTCGCGCGCGCCGGACGCCCAGCGCGTGCCCCCGACGAGTACGAGCCGCGCGCCGTCGCCGCGCGCTCGGTCGAGCTCGCGGACCGACTCCGGCTCGAGCGCGTCCGCGTCGTCGACGAGCAAGAGCACGCCCGCGAGCGCAGGGTGGGCTTCGAGCTCGGCGGTGACGGCGAGCGGCACCTCGGGCTCGTCGATCACCGCGATCGATTGGCCCTGGGAGCCGAGCGACCACGCGAGCCGGCGCAGCAGTGCGCTACGACCGGACAACGGCGGGCCGACGATGCGCAGCGCCGCCCCGTTCGCGAGCGACACGGCTGCGTCGAAGAGCTGCGACGACGTGGCGTCGATGCCCACGATGGGCCAGAGCGCCGCTTCGCTCCCCGAGTCGTGCGCGGGCGTCGGTAAGCCGGCGGCTCGGCGCACCGCCATGGCGAGCTCGTCGACGGACGGGTAGCGTTCGTCCGGCATCGCCGCCGTGGCGCGTTTGGCAACCGCAGCGAGCTCGCGCGCGACGAGCGGCGCAGTCTGCGGAGCGCGCTTTTCGTCGAGGATTTCCCCGAGCGTCACGCCGAGCGCGTAGACCTCCGCGCGCACGGTGAGCGGTCGCCCGTCGAAGAGCTCGGGCGCCGCATAGCGCGGCGTGAGTCCCTCGGCGGCAGCGCCTCCCTCGCGAAGCGGCGCGGCGAGTCCGAGGTCCACGAAGGTGACGGCGCCGCTCGTCTCGACGATGACGTTCGCCGGCTTCACGTCGCCGTGGAGAAGACCGGCCCGGTGCACCTGGGTGAGTTGGTCGGCGGCGCGGACGAGCGCAGCGAGCAGCTTCTCGAGCGTTGCGCTGCCGTGCATCAACTCCTCGAGGCTCTGGCCCACGGCGAGCTCGCGGAGCAGGAACGGGCGCCGGCTCTGCGGCAGCCGCCCGAACCGCACGACGCGAGGCACCCCGAGGCCCTCGAGGCCCGAGAGCGATACCGCTTCGCGCACGAGCGCCGCGAGCTCGCGCGAACCGGCGTTGCCGGCGAGCACCTTCAGGGCGTACTCGCGCCGCGTGTAGCGATCGCGGACCGCCCAAACCTCGCCGCCTCCGCCCTGTCCGAGACGAGCGAGAGGCTCGTAACGTGAGGGGAGCTCGGTGTCACTCACGGGTCAGCTGCTCCCACCGTCCCTCCAAGGGCCCCGCTCAGAGACCGTAGTCGGCGCCCACTCCGAGAAAGAATTGTCCGAGCCCGATGCCGGCTTCCGCGCGAGCCACGAAGTTTCGGTGCGGCTTCCAGCGAATGCCCGTCTGGATGGCGATCCACGGGAAGATGATCGGCTTCGAACCGCCGTTCGCCCAGCTCGGCTCCGTGTAGCCGTCGTAATGATCGTTGTCGTCGCCGCAGTACGGAGCGCCACCGGTCGTCGTGACGGGCGGATCCCCCACGCCGTTGCACGGCTTGTACACGCCGCCGTCGAGGTACGCCTGCTCGCGATAGAGATTGCCGAACACGAGGCCGAGGCCCGCCCCACCGCCGTAGAGAAACGAAAACTGCGAGCTGATGGGCGTGCTCCAGACGAAATCGGCCGTGAGGTAGAGCACCTTGAGCTCGCTCGTCACGAGCTCCCACGACTCTTCGGGATCGTTCGGATCCTTGAACAGGACTTGATCGGTGGTGCCCGGTCCGGAGCCCATCGAATACGGCGCGTAGGTGACCGCGAACGAGTACTCGAACGCGTCCTTTCGAATCGTGAACTCCGGACCGAAGTTGTGGACGACGATCGTGTCGCCGCCCTCGCCGAACAGGCCCATGATGAACGACGGGATGAGAAGCGCCCGGTATCGAGCGCCTACGAAGCGGTAGGTTTCCCCCTCGCGCTCGACGGGCGAGGTCTCCTTGCGTTCGTCTTCCGGAGGAACGGGGCGTTCGTCGCCTTCGGCGTTCGCCTCGTCGCCTTCCTTCTTCTCCTCCTCCGCTTCGCCCTCCCCCTTCTCTCTGTCCTCGCTCGCGGAATCCGAGGACTTATCGTCGTCGAGATTCACCTCTTCCGCTTTTGGAGCGGCGACGAGAGGCGTCGCGAGCGAGAGACCGACACCGAGGACCAAAGATCGAAGAGCGAGGGGAAAGCGCATGGAAAAGCTCGGGGGTGGGTTCGGGCGCGCGCATCGTGCCACAACAGTGTGCCACGCGGCAAAACATCCCCTGAATTTGCCACCAATCGCGCGAAACTCCGGTGGCACGACTGGCACACGACGACCGTCAGAGCTTGTTCACGTCGAACGAAAACGCTCTCCCGCGTGGTCCGGTCACCGTGACCGCGATGGTATCCGCATCGACACGGGCGAAGCCGAGCGAGAGCGTCTTCCCAGCCGGAGATTCGAGCGTGTACGAGCCCGCCTGGGGCACGGGATCGGCCCAGCGCATCTCGACGCCGTCGATGGCAAGGTCCCAGGTGCGGCCCGGAGCGCCCGTCCAAGAACGGCTTCCGTCGACGACGAAGCCCTCTTCGATGCCGCCCGGGAGCGGGCGTTGCATCCGATCGCCCTCGCCGGCGCCCGTGCGCCCGGTCGCGAGGTGCGTCCACTCGGCGCGATGCACGACGTGCCGCTCGCGCGCGTCGAAGTTCCAGGTCACGTCCGCGGTTCCGTCGAGCGCGACGACGCCGTTCGAAAATCCAATCCACTCGTGGTGGACGCGCACGTCGCTCGCCGAGTTCGCGTCGACCGACACGACCGTCGTGCCCGAGAATTCGTGCCCGCGATACGTGCAGTTGCCGGGCAAGGCTCCGTACTCCACCGTCAGCGTCGCGCCTTCGAGGGCCACCGCGGCGCAAGGAAGCTGCGACGCTAGAAACGAGCGCAGCTCCGAAGCGGCGTTCTCGACCGCCGCGCCAATCGTGAAGCTCGTCGAAACCTCGACGCTCGCGACCATCAAGTCCTCCGAGGCCGCCGATCCCTGCGCCTCTTCGAGCGCCTCTTGTGCTTCCGCTCGGGTGAACGCCTCATCGCGCTTTCGGGGGCAACCCGCGAGCGTCGTAACCGCAAGAAGGCCGAATACAGGGAAGATGTAACGCATGGCTGTCGTGTTCTCCTGCTCCCACCCAGTGCAGCGCACGTGCCGCCCCCTAACCGCCCGTACCGCCCCCCGACCCCCCTTCGTGAACCCCCGTTCGCACCCCACTCCGAACCAAGTTCCTCGGTTTGCACCATCGAGTGACCCCAGGCCCCTCCCTTGCGCGCGACCGACGTCCTCTGGAGACGTCTCGCTGGGCGGCCCGCCTCCGGCTCCTTTCTCCCCCGCGGGCCCCTCCCCGAACTCGCAGGCTCAGAAGCCTGCTCAGACACAGGGCCCCCTCCCACGGGGGAGAAAGGAGCCTGCGGCTTGGAGCATCAGGGTTCGGCGCACGTAGCTCACCAAGCCGCAGGCCTTTTCTCCCTCGGTGGGAGGGGGCCCCGTGTCTGAAGCAAGCCTGTCAGGGCTTGCGAGTTCGGGGAGGGGCCCGCCGAGGGAGAAAAGGCCGGAGGCGGGCCGCCCAGCGAGACCTCTCGAGACGACGTCGGTCGCGCGCAAGGGAGGGGCCTGGGGGTACTCGTTTGGTGCAAACCGAGGAACTTGGTTCGGAGTGGGTGCGAACGGGGGTTCACGAAGGGGGCTCGGGGGGCGGTACGGGCGGTTAGGGGGCGGCACGTGCGCTGCACTGGGTGGGAGCAGGAGAACACG
>DASUTR010000015.1:0-7366 GCA_036374535.1 Polyangiaceae bacterium | reverse complement strand
GCGAGGTCGGCATACTGGCTCATGATGTAGCGCTCGATCTGCGTGTACTGTGACACCTGGCCGTTGTGCGTCAGGTCGTGGTGCGCCGTGTTGATGGGGATCGTCGGGTAGGTGTTCTCGTCGCGAGCGCCGGACCAAAGGTGCGTGTAAACGCGGGTCAGGTTGCAGCCGACGGCGGCCGCGATGAGGCGGTTCAGCGCCCGGCTCTTCGCCGTCATGTCGGCGAGATTCATAGCGGGCGCAGCGGGAACCGTGCAGGAGACCACAGGCGGCGTCATGCCGCTGCCGCCGCTTCCGCCCGTGGCCGTACCGGTACCCCCGGTGGCGTCCTGCGGCAGGGGGATGCGCCGCTCGATGGCACGGATGCTTTCCATGTGCTGATCGATGCGCATGGCGTCGGTGGTCCCGACGGTCGACTTCAGGCGGGTTGCGTCCGCGAGTACCGCGTCGAGCACGCTTCGCCGCAACCGGTTCGAGATGTCGGACGGATTGGGGCCGGAGCCGCCGGTCCCGCCGGTCATGCCGCTTCCGCCGGTCCCGCCCGTTCCGCCCGTCCCGCCGGTCCTGTCTCTGAACAGGGTGTCGAAGAGCTTCGTGGGATCGCGCTCGGGGGGGAGGAAATTGTTGGGGCCGCGGTGTGCGAGGTTCGAGCTCACCGTGCCCATGGCGATGCCGCGGTACGGCAACATGCCGGTCTCAAGCGACTTGAACGGCTCGTTCGTGTGAATGGCGTCCGCGATGACCTGATCGATCGTCGCCACGTACTGAGTCGCGTTCGCCGTCTCGAACGTCTTCGTGCGGTCGCGGTCGATGTCGGAGGTGACCGTGCACATGTTGCCGTCGCCGCCCGCAAGCACGTACACGGCGCCCCACCCGTGCCCCTTGAACACGCCGTCCATCATGTTCAGGCCGGTGACCCACGTCATGTCGTTGCGCAACGGGGTGAACGCCTGGAGGTTCGTCGGGATCTGCCAGTTGGCGCCGGTACCCGCAGCGGGATTGGCACCACCCGTGTCGCCCGGGGTGTAGCCATTTCCCCAACAGAAGATGCCGAACGTGGTCGGTAGCGCTCCGCCCTGGGCGAACGCCTCACCGTTGTCGTCACACATGGCGTCCAGGATGGGCAGCCAGAGCGACACACCGATGCCGCCGACCGCACCCTGCAAGGCAAACCGACGAGAAACACGCAGCTTGTTTAGGATTTCCATGGCGTAGTAGTTCTATTCGGTGATCGGAACTCGGGGCGCCGAGCGGAAGCCCTCACTAGTGACGAAGTCGGCGACCACGTCGCGGAACACGCCGTTGCGGGAGGTCACGCTCGCCATCATGGCGTCAATCTGCGGCTTGTCGAACAGGTCATCGTCGCGACCATTGACGTGGCGGTAGAAGTGGCGGAGCAGGCACTCGTTCACCTGCGCGTTTCCGCGTAGCGCCGTGCCGAGCCCCGCTGCCCCGTCGAACGGGGTGCCGTCCTCGAGCGTGCCGGTCGTATCGATCGGGAGCCCGTCCTCGGTCTCGCGATACCTGCCGATGGAATCGTAATGTTCGAGCGCCATGCCCAAGGGATCGAAGATCGAGTGGCAACCGGCGCACAGGTCACTTTCCCGATGGAGCTCGAGCTTCTGACGGGTCGTCAGCGTCGGATCGATCACGAGCTCGGTGCTGACGCCACCCGGCGGCGGCTCGGGGGTGATGCACAGGAACGCCTGCATCATGAACAAGCCGCGAGCCGTCGGTGAGGAGTGATCGGGCTTGGAGTGGGCGGCAAGGATGCCCGCCTGGCCCATGATTCCGGCGCGGCCCGACTGCGGAGGGAAAGTGACCTGAGCGAAGCCCGAGGCCGGCGCGGTCACCCCGTAGATGGGGGCGAGCGCGGCATCGGCAAAGGTTTGATTGCTGTCGAAGAACGAGCGCATGTCGGCGCCGGGGGCGAGCACGACCTTCTCGAGGAACAGCCGCGTGCCCTCGCGCATCGAGCTTCTGAGGCTGTCGGTGAAGCCGGGGTACAGCGTCGGGCTCTTCTCGACCACCATCACGAGCTCCGCCTGTGCGTACTCGTAGAAGAAGGAGGTCAGCCGCGTGACGAGACCCGGATCGTTCAGCATGGGGGTCGCCGCCGTCCGCACGCCGTCGGGCGTGTCCAACTGACCTGATTCACCCGCCGCGAGGAGCTCCGCGCTCGGCGGACCACCCGCGAGGAAGTAGGCGAGACGAACCGCCATGGAGGGACCGTCGTACTTGAGCCGGTCCGTCGCCGCGTCGAGCGCGTTCGTCTCCATGCGATAGAGGAAGTACGGCGACTGCAAGAAGCCCGACACCATCGCCGAAAGCCCCTGCGCAGCATTCCCCGCCACCATGGCCGCGTTCCGCGCCAACAGAACCCATTGCTCGACTTCCATGGCCGTGAGGTCGCGCCGGAAGGCCCGCTTGCCGAAAGTCCGCGCGAACGTCTCGACGCACGCGTCGCTCAGGTTCGCCTGGGGCTGGCAACCCACGAGCGCCTGCCAGCGCGCCATGTCCCCGAACACCTCCGCAACGATCGCGCGACTCGTGGTCTCGTAGGTGTCGGCGGCCGTCGGGTTCACCGTGACCTTCGACGCGGCGAGCGCGACGAGCCCACCGATGGACGTGTCCGGCGGGACCGTGAGCTGAGTCGTCACGTTGCCGAACAAGCTATTCACCGATGCGAGGTACTCGGACTTCGTGAGCAGCCTGAGCTTGGGGCCCCCGGTGCTCATGGGACCCGAGCCGCCGGTTCCGCCCGCGCCGGTTCCACCCGTGCTAGTTCCACCCGTGGTCCCCGCAGCGCCTCCGCCGGGCGGGGTGCCACCGCTGCCGCTCGTCGTCCCGGCGCTGCCGCCGTTGGACGAGTTACCGCTCCCGCCGACATTGGATTGGTCACCCGTGTCGCCGCCGACGGTGGTTGTACAGCCAGCCGAGAAAAAAGCAGCGCAACTGATAGCGACGGCCGCGGACGCTCGTTGCAGGTGGGCAGCGCGACGGATGGACGTCATCGTCGAGCAGTGCCGCGCCGAGGCTCGAACTGTCTCGGAAATCGACAGAAAGTTGCGCCGGGATGAGTGCGAGCGGGGTCCGAGACGCCCCGAATCGGACCGGCTGCAACGACCTGGCTGCTTAGACCGTTGCCCGAGGCCGGCCACGGCCTGACGACCGAAGCGCAAAATGGTGTGTAAACACCACCACTTGAAGCCATCGGAGCGTTGGTCGGCGAGCCCTGCGTCCAAAGTAAGATCGATCATAGCCGGTCCTTGCCCCTTTGCGACGGGCTTCGTGGTCAGTGTTGACCGACCGCGCGAGCCAAAGCCCGCCGGTCCGCTGCGTGCGCAGTTCCGCGAGCAGTTCCGCGAGCATTCGCCCGCAGTTCCGCCAGCAGTTCCGCGAGCAATTCCGCCGCCCTTCTTAGAGCCGGTCGGAGACCGTCAACGCGAGCGCTTTCACTTCTTCGATCTTCATGAGTTGGTCGGGCACGCCGGCTCGGATCGTGAAGTAACCGAGCGAAGCGGTGATTTCACCTTGGGTCCACGACACGTCGACACCCCAGCCGGCGTCCGAGTCGGCATTGCCCTGAGTGACGACGCTGCCCTGGTCACCGATATCGAAGGGCTCGGCGTTCGGCCCCGGAGAGTAGTACGCCGGGTCGCCCCAAACGTTGAGAGCCAAGACCTTCATGCCGAGTCCATCGGCAGTCTCGTACTTCCAGCTACAATCGCCGAGGTACTCGGGATCGGTGACCGTAGGCCCGGGTTCGGGCAGCGCGGGCGCATCGAAGAGCGTCGTGGCGTCGGCTTGGGTGATGAGCCGACAGGCGTCGAAGCTCGGTTCATCGTCGCGGGATCCGTCGGCGCCGTCCTCACCGCCGCACGCGAGGAGCGCGAACGGTGCGAGCGCGGCGACGCGATATCGCATGACGAACTCGTAATCTACCACGTCCTCGGGTGACTCTCGCAGAGAGCGCCGACAGTTCCTCGAATCCAGGTCGCGCTCGAGCTCGATCGTCGGCGCCTCCGCCGGCCCAGGCGTTCCGCGCCGCGGCCACCAAGCACGTGCGCGTGCTCGAGGCGGCCAGGCTCGTTCGTCGCCGGGTCGCCGGGCGGGAGCACCGGTGCCGACTCGAGGCGGCGCCGCTGAAGGAGGCCATGCTCTGGACCGAGTCGTTCCGTCAACACTGGGAGGCTCGGTTCGAAGCGCTGGACTCGCTGCTCGAGGAGATGAAGTCCGAAGAGCCATCGCGCGCTCGTCGCCGCTGAGCGTTTTCACGGCCGCCTCGCCGCGGCCTCTCTCACTTCCAACTGTCAGTTACGAGGACCAAGCTCATGAACCCCTAGCTAAGGCCTTCGGAAGGCGCGATACAACGCACTCGACAGCTCGGCGGCTCGTTGCGACAGGTGGTAATGGACCAACCGAGCGGCGAAGACCGTATCGGCGAGCCACGCCTTCAAGGGACCTCCACAAGGGTCCGAGCCGCGGCGTCTTCCGGCCGAACGGCGGGCGGCGCCTCCAGAAGCGCTGCGTCCTTTAGGTAGTCGCGGACGAGCAGCGTACTCGCGTCCCACAGCAGACCGCGCCGGTCGGGGCGCAGCGCGCGCTCGGGAACGGGAATTTCCTTCAGTCGGGGCCCGAAGAAACGGCCGCTCGTCCCTCGGGCACGCTCGTCGCTGGCGAGAAACACCGGCGTGACCGCCGCGCTCTCAGCCGAATGGCCGAACCGCTGCAAGAGCGGGCCGACCAGACGCAGGAACCAGGGCAACCCGCGCGCGTTCTCGAACACGCGGGTGCGCGTGACACCGGGGAAGACACACGTGACCTCGAGCGCCGTGCCGCGGAGGCGCTCGGCGAGCTCGACCGCGAACAGATCGTTCGCGAACTGCGTGCGTCCGGCGACGGCCAATCCGGGCTTGGCGCGGCGCTGTTGCAAATCGTCGAAGTCGAGCGTGTCCGCGTACCGGCCGGCGTTCGATACGAGTACGAGGCGTCCGGACGCCGACTCGAGGAGCTGCGGCAACACGAGCCGCGCGAGCAGGTAACGTGTGAGGTAATTCAAGACGAAGTTTCGCTCGAGCCCTTCTTCGGTCCACTCGGGGCTCGTCCCCAGGATGCCGGCGCAGAAGATCGCCGCGTCGAGCCGCGGCGAGTGGCGTCCGATCTCGTCCGCGACGCGCGCCGTCTCGGACAGCAGCGAAAGGTCGGCGCGAAGGAAGGCATGCTCGACGCCGGCCGATGCGGCGCGGAGCTCGGCCAGTACGCCCTCGGCACGGCGCTCGTCGCGTCCCACGAACAGAACGCGCTGCCCGCGCCGCGCGAGCTCGAGACACACCGCGCGTCCGATGCCTTCGGTTCCACCCGTGACGAGACAGACGCGCCGTTCTCCGATCGACTCCGCCATCGAAAGCTCTCCTTTTTTGCGAGTGACTCGTGAGCGAGTCACGTCACGAGTCATGCGGCTTGCCACCGCAAGGCGCAGCCATAGGCCGTCGCGATGAATCCATAGATCGTCCAGCGTGGTTTTGGCGCTGCTACACTCGGCGCATGGACCTCATGAGCCAAGCGATGGAGACCTTGCGCTTGCGGACCGTCCAGTTCCGGCGTCACGACCTCGGCGGGCACCTGCCGGCGCTCTCCGAGAAGAACGCGGGCCTCTACTTGATCGAGCAGGGAGGCGCGGCGTTCGACGCCGGCGACGCGCGGCTCGGCCTCCAAGCAGGCGATCTGTTGCTCCTGCCGCGACCGCTCTCGCGCAAGCTCACGCCGCGCGGGACGAACCGTGCCCGGCTCCTGAGCGGCGAGTTCGACTTCGCCGCGCCGGATCACCCGTTGCTCGCCGCGCTTCCAGCGACCATTCACGTCGCGGAGGCACGGCTCCGCACGACCCCGCATTGGCGCGAGCACGTCAGCAGTCTCGCCGCCGAGCTCTGCGAGCCGCGCGAGGGCTCGAGCGCGCTCGTCACCCGCCTGACCGAGGTGCTGATCATCCACGCCATGCGCCTGTCGCCGCCTCCGCCGCGCGCGGAGTGCCCGAACAGCGGCTGGCTGCGAGGTCTGCACGACGAGCTCATCAAGCCCGCGCTCGGCGCGATGCACGGCGCACCGGGCCACGCGTGGACCATCGCGCGCCTCGCCCAGCTTTCCGGGCAGTCCCGTTCGGCATTCGCCGCTCACTTCGCGTCGGTGATGGGCGAGCCGCCGATGAGCTATCTCGTGCGGTGGCGCATGTTCCGCGCGCGTTTGCTGTTGCGCGAGAGCGAGCTCCCGCTGAGCGCGATCGCCGAGCAGGTCGGCTACGGGTCCGCCGCGGCGTTTTCACTGGCCTTCTCGCGCGAGCACGGCGTATCCCCGGGCGCTTTTCGCGCGGAGGCGCAGCGAAAGCTCGCTCCCGACGTCGTCGCCTATCGCACCGCCGAGGCGTAGCTCCGGGCCGCACGCGAAAGTTCATGCCGCTCGCCGTGCTCGCGGACGAGCGGCAACGCTCTCCGAGCTTACGCGGGTGCTAAGCTGTGCCTAGACTCGGCGCCGGATGGTCAAAGCACGGCCGCAGGCGTGGGTTCTCGTGTTTGCCTTGTCCCTCGGGGTCGCCGGGCGCGCGCGCGCGCAGGCGAGCGATGCGCCGAGCACCATCGACACGGTGCGCGGTACGATCCAGGGAAGCACACGCTTCATCGGCCTGGGCGGAGCCTTCGTGGCGATCGCCGACGACACCGAAGGCGTTCCCATCAATCCGGCTTCGACTGCGGTGCGCCTACCGTACTCTTGGGACTCTTTCGGTTTCGCCTTCGGCGTCGACTTCTCGGTCGCCACGTGGCTGCCGAAGAACGACATCTACAACGAGCCCGACAGCGCGGAGCAGAGCGACGGCGGTTCGCTCTTCGGCTCCGTGGCCGCAGTCGTCAACTTCCGACACGCAGGCTTCGGCCTTTCTGCGGAGGCCGAGCAAAATACTCTGAGCCAGGGGACCCAGGGCGTCACCCGCGAGAAGACCGCCAACTTCGGTCTCGTCCACTTGAACGCAGCGTACGGATACTTCGAAGGGCAGCTCGAGCTCGGCGCCGGGTTGCGCGTCGTGGGGCTCAGCGTCGAGGCGAGCCAAGGTGGAAGCCTCGGGACCGCCGGTCTCGGCTACACGGCGGGCATGATCGTCAAGCCGAACGGCCAGCAGTTTCGTATCGGCGTTGCCGTCGAGCAACCGATCGACGCCGAGCTCGAGGGCGGCGCGGGTACGGATCCGACCGTCGTGCACGTGCCGTGGAGGGCCGCGTTCGGCTTTGCCTTTCAGTTCGGCGCGCGAACGCTCAACCGGCCGTTCGTGACCGTGGCCGACCGCGTGCGGCGCAATACCAAGGGAGGTGAGCCG
>DASUTR010000014.1:0-2875 GCA_036374535.1 Polyangiaceae bacterium | reverse complement strand
CGGACACGTCGTGGTGCGCTCGCGCGCCACGCTTCGTCTGACGCAGTCGGGGCTCTACCGCTTCCAGTCACTCACGTTCGAACCGGACGCGCTCCTCGACGTTTCCGCGGGCGCCCACGACGTCGCGCTCGCCGTGGACGGCGCCGCGACCTTCGGCGACCGTTTCCGCATGGGCGTCGGCGGGCAGAGCACCTCGAGCGTGCCCGGCATTTTCGTGTACTCGAACGGGTCGCGTATCGAGCTCGGCAGCGACGCGTTCATCGTCGCAACGCTCGAGGCCCCCGCGGGGGACGTAGAGCTTCGCGACCGGAGCGTCGTCGTCGGCTGCGCCGGCGGCCGAACCGTCACGGTGGGCCACGATGCGAGCGTCGGCGACGGGTCACCGTCGCTCGCGCCGCTACCGCCTTGGTAGTTCGAGCCGCCGCGCGAGCCGAAGTCGGCCTAGTCGATCGCGGAAACGGACACGAGCGCGACCGCGACCGCGTCCCAATCGACGCGCTGAAGGCCGAGCTCCGCTCCCTGAACGCTCCACTTCGAGCCCACTTCCATGAGCGCCGACCGGCGGGTCGGTGCGGCCGCAGTGATCACGATTTCCTCGTCGACGACCTTGCCGTGCGCCTCGACTCTCCAGCCGTTGTCTCGATTCCCCTCGCCGTCGCCGCGCGAGATATGGACGCTCACGGTTGACCCGGCGCTCCTGAGCTCGCACACGAGCGTGTCGCCACGAAAGTACTGCACGGAGATACGGGGTGCACTCGACTCGGGCTTACCTGCGCCCGACTCGTGATTCACGTTCCGCGGCATACGCCGAGCCTCGCACTCATGGCCATCGCGGCGCGACGGAGCGCGGGGCGGTCTTTGCGGCAACGCCGACCGACCACCGAATCGAGCGGCAACGTGACGAGACGGCTGCGCCGGAGGCGCAGGTGCTCGAGCCGTCGCGAGACGGTGCGAACGGACGGGCGATCGATCAGGGTATCGAAAGACCACCAGGGACCGTCACCCCGCCGGAGGTAGAGCGCCTCGAGCTCGGAGCCGGACGCTTTGCCCACCTGGGCGAGACACGACCAATCGCTCGGGGTCGACAACGCGAGCTCCCTGCCGAAACGAAGCCAGACACGCTCGTCGAGTGAACCGCCCTCGAGCGACCCGCGCCAGCCGGCGATGCCGGACTCGAGGTCGAATCTCGTGGCACACGCGATGGCGTGTCCGCGCCGCAGGTTCTCGGCCGACGCCAGCCGGTCGTCGAACAAGCCCTCGGCTGATTCGGCGGGCCCGCGCTCCGACAACGTCGCCGACGTGGGACCGAGCGGTCGCGCGTCGCGTCCGGCACGCATCAACGTTTCGAGCTTCTGCAAGATCTCACCGTCGAGACTCCGCGCGAAAATCCGGAGCGCGTCGCTCGCAGATCCCTCCGTCTTCGACTCTCGGCGCCGGTCTCCTTCGAGCTCCGCGGCTCGCGACAGGCCGAGCACGCGGCGGAGCACTCCATCGAACGTCCAGGCTGCCTTGCCGAGGGGCGACGTCGCCGAGCGAACGCCGGCGAACTGAGCGGGGGGTTTCTGCATGCGTCTCACGTCTCTCTCGCGTTCTTGCGAACGCCGGCTCACGCGGCAGAAATGCCGCCGAGCGGTGGGGGTCGTCCGAGGACCTTCCCTCTTCCGCGCCGAAGCCGGCTTCAACCGAAAGCCGCGTTCGTCGCGTCGAGACGACAGTGAGAGGCGAATATAGCACGGCCATCCGTTTCGACCAAGCTTCGGGTCGTCGGATTTCGCACCTGGGGATTGCGCCATCCGAAATCGTGCGCATCGTGGTGGATCACCTAGCGTGCTTTCGCCCTGATCGAGCACGAAAGGGGCATTTCGCGAACCCGCGGCGCCCGTCGCACGCGGGCGTCCGTCCGCAGTGACGAGGAAAGGGAAACCCCATGCATCGAGAACCACCAATGAAAAGCGAATGCCGCCGGTTCGTCCGCTTCACACTCGGTCGGGAGCGCTGAGTCCGATGCAACGTCATTGGCGTTTCCTGGTCTTTGGGTTTGGGCTGATTCTGGTCGGGTTCGTCGCCGGCCTCGCGCTCGAATCGATCGCGCTCGCACTCGCGAGCCTCGTTTCGGGGTTGGTGATGGCGTTCGTGATGGCAATCGCGTTCCTGCGAGCAGACGGACATTCACCCGAACATCACCCTCGTATGGATCGCGTGTTCGACGACATGAATCCTTGAGCGGAGTTTCGGCGAGCCCGGCACGCCGCGTGCAGCACCGCCCTGCGAAGGAGAATTGCAATGACGACGATCCCCCTACACTCGCCGAACCTCGACGCCGAGTTGGACGATGCCGTGGATTTCATCACGAAGCAGCGCGCGCGCCGGAAGTTTGCAGCGCTGAGTCTACTCGGCGCGTTACTCCTCGCGCTGCTCGGCGCGACGTATGCAATGTACGCACGAGCTCCGGCGAGTTCGCCGCCGTCTCGCGCCGGCACGAGCCACTGACGAACCCATAACCCGCTACAAAGGTGCACGACAATGTCGATTATCGCTTGGCTCATGTTGGGGATGGTCGCAGGCGTCGTTGCGAATCAGCTCTCGGGCAAACGCGGCGTCGGACTGGCTTCCGACGCCGTGATCGGAATCGCGGGCGCCGCCGTGGCGGGTTTCGCGTACAAGATGCTCACCGGCCAAGCGGGCTTCGACTTGACGAGCCTGCTGATTTCCCTGCTCGGTGCGGGGGTCTTTCTCGGCGTCTTCCGCGCGATGACCGGCGCGGGCAGAGCGCCTGCCACCGCACCCGTGCGGCGGACGAAACGGGTTCGCAGGTAGCGATGCACGATCGGAGGCTCATGCTGTCGCTGCCACGAGATCGACCAACAAGATCTCG
>DASUTR010000013.1:0-3296 GCA_036374535.1 Polyangiaceae bacterium | reverse complement strand
TCGAGCTGCCGGCGAGCGTCACGGCGGCGACGGGAATGGACGCGCTCACGCACCTCGTCGAAGCGTATCTGGCGAAAGACTTTCACCCGCTCTGCGACGGAGTAGCGCTCGCGGGGCTGACGCTCGCGGCGCGACATCTCGCGCCGGCGGTCGCGTACGCGCGACGGATCGAAGCGGGGGAACGCGCGCTCCTCGGTGACGCCGCGCACGTCGAGGCGCGCGGCGCGATGCTGATCGCGGCGATGATGGGGGCGGTGGCGTTCCAGAAGGGCCTCGGCGTCACGCACTCGCTCGCGCACGCGCTCTCCACCGTGTGCGATCTCCACCACGGGCTCGTGAACGGCGTTTGCATCCCTTACGCGATGGCGTTCAACGCCGAGCTCGAGCCGGGCAAGAGCCGGCTCGCCGAGCTCGCGCGTGCGGTTCGCGCCGACCGCGAGGACGCGCAGGGCTTCATCGCCTGGCTCGAAGCGCTCAAGGCGAGCATCGGTGTCCCGAAGTCGCTGCGCGAGCTCGGCGTGAAGGACGAGCACCTGGAAAGCCTCGTCGAGGTCGCCGTCGCCGACGGCTGCCACGCCAACAACCCGCGGCCCGTCACGAAGGCCGATTTCGTGAAGCTTTTCCGGGCGGCGCTAGGCTAAGCGCGCGCCATGCAAATTCGAAATCCCGCCACCACCGACGTCATCGAAGAGCTCGCCGACGACTCGCCCGCGCAGGTGCTCGAAAAATACGCGCGTGCTCGCGCCGCGCAGCCCCTGTGGGCCGGCACGCCGTTCGCGGCGCGCGTCGCCGCCATCACGCGCTTCCGCGACCTCTTGACGGCACGTAAAGACGAGCTTTCGCTCACGCTGACCCGCGAGATGGGCAAGCCCGTCACGCAGGCGAAGAACGAGCTCTCCGCCATGCCGGGGCGCATCGACTTCTTCCTCGAGAGCACCGAAGCGACGCTGCGCGAGGAGACGGTGTTCGGCACGGTCTCGATGACGGAAATCATCGCTCACGAGCCGCTCGGCGTGATCGCCAACGTCTCGGCCTGGAACTACCCCTGGTTCGTGGGCTCGAACGTGTTCGTTCCGGCGCTCCTCACCGGCAACGCCGTGCTCTACAAGCCCTCCGAATACGCGACGCTCACGGGCCTCGCGATCGCCCGCCTGCTCCACGAGGCCGGCGTGCCGGAAGACGTTTTCGTGCCCGTGGTCGGCGGCGGCGAAATCGGCGCGACGGTCGTCGAACAACCGGTGGACGGCGTATTCTTCACCGGCAGTTACGGAACGGGGCGACGTATCGCGGAGCGCGTCGCTCCGCGGCTCGTTCGGCTGCAGCTCGAGCTCGGCGGAAAAGATCCGGCGTACGTGACGGAAGACGCGGACGTCGCCGCTGCTGCCGCGAGCCTCGCCGACGGAGCCATGTACAACACCGGGCAGAGCTGCTGCTCCGTCGAGCGCATCTACGTGCACGAGCGCGTCGCGGACGCGTTCACGAACGCGTTCGTCGAAGCCGTCCGCGGCTTTCCGCTGGGCGATCCCGAAGCGCCGGAGACGTACTTCGGGCCGCTCGCGCGCGAGGCGCAGCTCGCCATCCTGGAAACCCAAGTCGCCGACGCCGTGAGCAAGGGCGCGAACCTGCGTCTCGGCGGGAAGCGCGCCGGCCGAAAGGGCTGGTACTTCGAGCCGACGGTGCTCTCGCACGCAACGAACTCCATGGCCGTCATGCGCGAAGAAAGCTTCGGCCCCATCATCGGCATCGGAAGCGTCTCGGGGGACGAGGAAGCGGTGAGCCTGATGAACGATACGGAATACGGGCTCACCGCCGCCGTCTACGGCCGCGACCCCGAGCGGGCGCGTCAGATTTTGAAAGGCGTGCACGCGGGCAGCGCCTATTTCAACTGCTGCGACCGCGTGAGCCCGCGGCTGCCGTGGACGGGCCGGCGCCACTCCGGCATCGGTTCGACTCTGTCGAAGTACGGCATCCTCGCCTTCGTGCAACCGAAGGCCTGGCACCTGCGCGTTTCGTGAGAGTACCCTCGCGCGCAGCACTCCGCGCGCCGGCTCTCTTTCACGTCCGTTCGATACGCGCTTGCCGCCGCGCGACCTCGTTGTCGCGCGGCGCGTCGGGCGTCCACCAAAAATTCACGTTCGCGTTGAACTCGCCGTCGTGAAAGAACGCGTGCGGCCACCACGCCGGTATGAACAAGAGATCACCCGCCTCGAGCGTCGCGCGCCAAGGCCGCACGTCGAGGAACCGGGGGAAGCGCTCCGAATCGGGCGCGTCGACGTCGACGGCGGAGCAATTGTGGGCCGGGTTAGGCCCGCCCGGTTCGAAAAAATAGAGCTCGGATGCGGCGCTCGGGTCGAACAGCAGACACTCTTTCCGGCCCGTGATCTGCGCGTTCGCGTTGTGACACCCGTTGTTGTCGTAGTGCAGCCAGGTGCGCACTCCGCGCCCGCTGAACCACGCCCACGCCGTGTACAGGCGTTCGTCGGGAACGACGGCCGGCAACGTCACGTCGTCCCAGAGCGCCCCGAGCTCCGGATCGCGCTCGGTCACGCCCGCGCGGCGGCGCAGGAGAAACCGCTCGTCGCCGGTAAAGAGCCGCTTCGCTCGCTCCGCGCCGGGTCCCGACGTGACGGCGTCGAACAGCTCGCCGAGCGTCGACTCGCCGCGCGCGAACGCGACGTCGAGCGACGGCTGATCGAAGTCGGGGTGCTTGTTCGTGACGGAGAGCTTGTGCTGAACGCGCACCGTGCCCACCTTTTCGCGCAGGTACTCCGGGTTCCAGCGCTCGAACGCCCGAAAGCCCCGCGCGCCCCCGCGAATCACGAGGGGACGATCGCGCGCTTCGTAGCGTTCGCGAAAGGCGCGCGCGTCGAGCTCGCGCATTTCGTCGACGCTGGCCGGAGGGAGCGCTTCGCGCGTCATTTGATGCGCCGGAACGCCATGCCGGCGGCGCGCGCCGCTGCGCCGTCCGCGTCGTCGCGATCGCCGATGACGAGACAGGCCGCCGGCTCGACGGAGACCGCGGCGGCCGCGCGCAAGAATCCGTCCGGGTGCGGTTTCAGCCGCGTGGGTCCGCCCGGTTCGCCCGACGCGACCACGGCGTCGAACAGCGCGGTCGCGCCGAGCGCCTCGAGCTTTCGCTTCGCGGGGTAGTCGCTGACGAGCGCCGTGCGCCCGCCCGCGCGGCGGAACGCTTCGATTTCCTGGAGCAGCGCCTGACGACGAAACGCCGCGAGCCAGCGCCCCGGGCGTTCGATCATCCAGTGGCGCACGTGCCCTTCGACGTCCGCCGGAGAGCG
>DASUTR010000012.1:0-4307 GCA_036374535.1 Polyangiaceae bacterium | reverse complement strand
GATTCTCAACGTCGAGCTCAACGAACGGGTGGTTCTCTTCGAGAACGGCCTGCCGTGTCGCGCGCTCGGGCCGGGCCGTCACTTCCTCTGGGGACCGCAGCTGACCGAGCAGCGCTGGGATACGGACCGGCTCGTGTTCCGCGCGCTCGCCGAAGTGCGCGAGCGTTTGCCGCGCGACTGGTTCGCCGAAATCACGCTCGGGCCGCTCGAGCGCGCGGCGCTTTACCGCGACGGAACCCCGGCCGTGTTCCTCCGCCCGGGGACGCACCGCTACTGGACGGTCGACCCGTCGGTGCGGCTCCACGTCTTCGACGTGAACGAGCCGTTGCCGGAGCTCACGGCCGAGCTCGAGGTCCTGATCCCGAAGAGCGAGTACGTCGCCGTGACGGTTCAGGCCCACGAGAAGGGCCTCCGTTTCGAGCAGGGCCGGCTCGTCGCGGTACTCGAGCCGGGACGGTACAACCGCTGGACGCATCCCGAAAAGCACGTAACGTTCGCGACCGTCGACTTGCGTCGCACGGAGGTGACCATCGCGGGTCAGGATCTCATGACGCGCGACAAGGTTACGCTGCGCCTCACGCTCACGGTCGAGTACGCGGTCGAAGACGTGACGCTCGCGACGCAGAAGGTCGCGAACGTTCGTGATTCCGTCTACCTCGCGGCGCAGCTCGCGCTGCGTGAGTACGTCGGAGGCGTGACGCTCGACGAGCTCCTCGAAGGGCGCGACGCGCTCACGCGCTTCCTCGAGGGCAACGTGGCGCCGAAGGCTTCGCGCTTCGGTGTTCGCGTCGATCGCGTGGGGGTCAAGGACATCGTCTTGCCGGGCGACATGAAGACGCTCTTGAACCGCGTGATCGAGGCAGAGAAGGAAGCCGCGGCCAACGTCATCCTCCGCCGGGAGGAGACCTCGGCGACCCGCTCGCTCGTGAACACGGCGCGCCTCATGGCCGATCAGCCGATCCTCATGCGGCTGAAGGAGCTCGAGGCGATGAAGGAAATCGCCGGTCGTATCAAGGACGTACGGGTCGTCGTCGGTTCGGAGAGCTTCCGAGGGCTCTTGCCGGCCGATCTGCTCGGCACGGCTCGGAAGGAATGAGGGTGGGGCCGCTCTCGGTCACGGCCGGGAGCGGCCCTCCGCCGTTCGAGCCCTTTTCCGGACGATTGGCCGGATGTGATTGACTCGCCACGCGCCTAGTGCCACGAAACCACGGAAGAAAGTGTCATCGTCGGTAAGCCAGAGCACGCTCCGCGACGAGGTCCCGGACGACGCCCAGCTTCCTGCCGTCGAGCCGCGGCTGCACGTGCTGGCGTCTCCGGACAAGAACCTCGTCGAGCGGAGCTTCCGAATCGGGAAAGAGGAGACGTTTCTCCTCGGCAGAGGCATCGATCGGGACGGCATCAACGTCGCCGATCCGAAAATGTCGCGTTTGCATGCGCGCATCGTCTGGGACGGGCGCAGCGCCATGTCGCGGATCGACGACGCCGAGAGCGCGAACGGCTGCTTCGTCGACGGCGAGCGCCGCGAATCGTCCACGCTGCAGCACGGTACCGTCATTCGCCTGGGCGACACCGTCTTCGTATTCGCCGAAATCGATCAGATGGCGTCGGTTCTCGAGCGCGCGCGTCGCGCGGCGGAAGCGGACGTAGCCATTTTGATCATCGGCCCGACGGGCACCGGCAAAGAGGTGCTCGCCCGTGAAATTCACGCCGCGAGCCAGCGCCGCGGCGACTTCATCGCCGTCAACTGCGCCTCGCTGTCCGAGAACCTCGTCGGCTCGGAGCTCTTCGGGCATACCCGCGGCGCGTTTTCGGGCGCGGGCGTCGAGCGGCCCGGCCTGTTTCGAGCGGCCCATCGCGGTACGCTGCTTCTCGACGAGATCGGTGACCTTCCCCTCTCGCTGCAGCCCGCGCTCCTCAGGGCGCTTCAAGAGCGCGCCGTCCGGCCCATTGGTGCCGAGCGAGAAATCCCGGTCGACGTTCGTATCATTGCCGCGACGCATCACGATCTTCGCGGCGCAATGGACCAAAACCGGTTCCGTCGCGATCTCTTCGCGCGGCTCGCGCAGGTCGAGCTTCGTCTGGCTCCCCTGAACGAGAGGACGTACGAGCTCGCGTCGCTGATCGCCGCGATGTCGGCTCGCCTCAAGCTCAGCGTCAACGTGAGCGCGGACGCGATGGAGGCGCTCGCTCTCTGGGAGTGGCCGCACAACATTCGAGAGCTCGAGAATCTCTTGCACAAGCTCCGGGTATTCTCGGGGGCCGCCTCCGACCTCGACAAGGCGTTCCTCGAACGCGAGGCTCCCGAAATGCTCGAGGCCGTGCGGACCTCGCGTGCGTCGGCGAGCGCACCGCCCGCCGCGTCGTCCAAACGGCCGTCGCGCGAGGACCTGTCGCAGCTCTTGGCGCGTCACGGGGGCAACGTGGTGCTCGCGGCCGCGGAGCTCGGTACGTCGCGCACGCAGATCTATCGCTGGCTCAAGCGTTACGGCATCGGAACTCCGAGCGCCAAACGCTGACATCGACTGTTACGCGTACCGCGTGACACGGGGTGCGTCACGGTCACACGAGCGCGGTGACAGTCCACCGCCGCTGAAACTGGTTCCAGCGCAAAACCCGCGCGTTTTTGGGGGTTAGGGGCCGAGCCGACCCGCGCGCGCCGCCGCCGCGAGGTCGGCACGCTGCGTGCAATCGACCCGTCACCAATGGACGCACCGTTGCCAGGAGTTTTCGGCGAGAAAGCGCCGGACAACGGCCAGTTCGGGGGAGGGTCGGCCACGCGCCGGAGGCCTTTCGCGGGAAGGCCGGGGAGGACCTGGTGGTGGGGGAACTCTAACGGTTCGCGACGATCTCGACGTCGCTACCTTTTTTCGCTTTCTGACCTGCAGGAGGATTCTGCCTGAGCACGACCAGTCCCTGCGATTCGGCGATGTTCGTCCACTGAACGACCGCGTGGAAGCCGGACTTCTCGAGCAGCGCCCTCGCCTGCTCGGCGCTCATCCCGGTGACTCTCGGGATTTCGAGCTCGCCAGGACCGGCCGAGACGCGCACGGCGACGGTGCCGCCCTTTTCGAGCGTCTCGTCACCGTTCGGGATCTGCGAGACGATCTTGCCTTCGACGACGTTCGGATCGGACACGGTCGCAGCCGTGACGAGCTCGTGCCCCGACTGGTCGAGCTTTGCCGTCGCTTCCGCGACCGATAGCCCGACGACGTTCGGAAGCTTCGGCAGCTCGACGGCGAGGACGACACCGAGCGGCTGGTTCGGTGAAACACGCTGCCCGGGAGCGAGCGACTGGCGCAGCACGGCGCCCGGCTTCCTTCCCGGCGCGGCCTCGCGCCCGAGCACCAGAAACGCGAGCTTCGCGGCCGTCGCGTTCGCGCGTGCCTCGGTTTCGGCGAGCCCCACGAGGTCGGGCACCACGTGCGTTTCGCTCGCGGCCACGGGCGCCTCGAGCAGGCCGCCTCGTTGCACCACGAACGAGGTTCCGACAGCCGTGACGAGCGCCGTCGCGAACGAAATGAGGATCACGCTCGATGCGTTCATGCCGTCGAGAAGTGTATCCGCTTCGACGACGGGCGACTAACCTCGAGTGGGGTTACCATTTCGTATGGCTCGCTTCGTTCCTTTCTGGTTCCTCGTGTTCGCGTCGCTCGTCGCTCCAGCGTGCTCGTCCGACGACTCGGACGACGACGGCTCGGGTTCGGGAGGTCGGGATTCGATGTCGGGCGGTGGGACGGGTGGAGCGGGTCCGACCGGCGGAAGCGGCGGCGGGGCCGCCGAGGTGGATTGCGCCGCCGTCTGCGAGCGGGTCAGGACCATTTGCGAGGGGCAATCGACGATCGACGACAACTGGGTCGATGTCTGCACGCGGGCCTGCGAGATCCGGGTCGAGGTCGCGCCCGAGACGGCCGTGCTCGAACGCGACTGCGTGAACGCGGCGACGACGTGCACCGTGGCGGTGCTTTGCGTGTCGTCTCCGGGAGGCACGGGCGGTTCCGGCGGCTAGCGCGCGGAACGAAAGCCGCCCCGAAAGAGCACGTCGAGCGGAGTGCGCGAAACGAGCTCGAGCGCCGCGACGCGGGCGCCGCCCGTCCGCTCCGTGACGACCGCCGCGAGCCCGCGATCTGCCGTGGCGACCGCGAGCTCGAGCGCTTCGATCGGGCGAAGGCGGCGACCGTTCGTCGAATGCCCCTCGACGAGCACGTTCGCGAGGTAGGCGAGCTCTTCCATGCGCTCCGCGTAGGTGATCGGAGCCCGGGCGCGAAGCTCGGCGAGCGTCGTTTCGAGCAGCGATGCCTCGGCTCGGG
>DASUTR010000011.1:0-4896 GCA_036374535.1 Polyangiaceae bacterium | reverse complement strand
CAACGCCCGTGCGGCTGCTGCTCGCCGCGTCCGCCGGCGCTCTGCTCGTCGGCGTCGGCGGAATGGGCGTGGAGGGATCGGGCGCGCCGGAAGGCGCCGCTCTCGCGTGGATCGCGGCGTTCGCGCTTGCCGGGCTGGCTTGCCTCTGGACGTTCTTTTCGCCGCTCGGACGTCCGCGCGTGGTGCCCTCCGGGCGTTTCTCGCTCGTCGTCGTCGCGATCGCGCTGCCGTTCGCGTTTGCGCTCGGTTCGACCCCGACGCTCCCTCATGCGGGGGTGGGCTTCGCGGAGCACGCGTTCGGCTGCTTCGCGTACGGCTCGATCCTCGCGCTGCCCTTTCTCGTCGTCGTCGGGGCGCTCGATCGCAGTGCTCGGCCCTGGCCCATGCTGCTCGCGGCGTTCGCAGCCGCCGCGGGGCTCGTGGCGAACGCGGCGCTCGTGCTGCATTGCGGGAACACCGAGCCCGCGCACCTCGCCGCCGGCCACGCGACCATCGGCGTCGTCCTTGCGGCCCTGGGTGCGCTCTGGGCCGGCCTCGCGCACCGCTCGCCCTCGTAAACGCGCGGCGCGGTCCGACGATCCCGTGGGCACGCTCCCGCTCGGTCTCGTCACCGAGCGGACACCGGAGAGCTCTCCTACCTCCACCCACAAAACGGTCCGGAGGGTGTCGAGAAGCTGTGGATCGGCCGAAACGATCGGCGGCATCATCGCGGGTCTCATGGGGTCTTGCCGTGTCCGTTAGTGCGGAGAAGCGTCCGGGGTCGCGGACGCTCGTGCACGGGCGCGTGCTGCTCGTGGACGACAACGAGACGCTCCGCCGCGCTCTCCGGCGCACTCTGATCGCGGAGGGCCATCGCGTCGTCGAAGCCGGCAACGGGCGGGAGGCCATCGAGCGCACGCAGGCCGAGGATTTCGACGTCATCGTGAGCGACGTTTGCATGCCCGACATGGACGGCGTCGAGCTCCTGCGTTCCATCCACGAGCGCGACGCCGATCTCCCCGTGGTGCTCATCACGGGCGATCCCGAGCTCAAGACGGCGATGAAGGCGGTGGAGTACGGCGCGCTCGAATACCTGACGAAGCCGGTCGACCTCGACAAGCTCAAGGCGAGCATGCTGCGCGCTTTCGAGCTTCGCAAGATGCGGCTCGAAGCGCGCCAGGCGCTCGAGGCGCAATCGAGCAGTCGCGCCCGCCCCCTCCCGCTCGGTGCGGGCAACACCTGGACGGGCGCGTTGCTCGGAGGACGCTACCGCGTCGGCGCGCTCATCGGCGTCGGCGGGATGGGCGGGGTGTACGAAGCCGAACGCGAGGATCTCGCGCAGATGCGCGTCGCCCTCAAGATCCTCCACCCCTCGGTCGGGGCGCGCGCGGATTTGGTCCTGCGTTTCCGCCGGGAAGCCGAGACGGTCGCGGCGCTCGATCACCCGAACATCGTCCGAATCCTCGATTTCCAGACGCCTCACGGCGAACCCGCGTTCCTCGTGATGGAGCGCCTGCACGGCGCGCCGCTCGGCGAGGCGATCGAAAAGCAAGGACGCTTCGCCGCCGAGCGTGTCGCATTCGTTGCTTCGCAGGTGCTCTCGGCGCTCTCGGCCGCCCACGCCGCCAACGTCGTGCACCGCGATCTCAAGCCAGACAACGTCTTCCTCACGAACGTCGCGGGTCTCGGCGACATCGTGAAGCTTCTCGACTTCGGCGTGGCCAAGCTCATGAACGCGCGCCACAACGAAAAGCTCACCCAAACGGGCAGCGTGCTCGGGACGCCCGCATACATGGCCCCGGAACAGGCTCGCGGCGCGAGCGTCGACCACCGGAGCGACCTCTACGCCGTCGGCTGCATGATGTACGAGGCGCTCACCGGCAACCGGCCGTTCGCTGCCGAGAACTACAACGCGCTGCTCTTCGAAATTCAGAAAGCCGTTCCGACGCCGATCGAGGTGCTGCGGCCCGACGTCGACCCGGCGCTCGTAGCCGTCGTCACCCGTGCGATGACGAAGAGTCCGAGTGAGCGTTTCCAGACGGCCGACGCCATGGAAGCCGCCCTGCTGCCCTGGGTGGTGGCGGCGACCTCCTCGCGGGGCTCTGTACGCCCCGGCGCGGCATCCTCCGCCGCGTCGACGGTGCTCCGGGCTCGCGGCAAACGCACGCAAAAGACCCGCGCCGGGCGCCGCCGCCGGCCGTAACGAGCGAGCGCGCCGCCGCTTTCGTCGCTCACGCCTCGAAGAACGCGACCATCCTGCGGCGCAGCGCCTCGTCCGGCAGGCGCCCGAAACCGGCCTGCACGTTGTCGTCCACGTGCTTCGGATTCGAAGTCGCGGGGAGCGGGCACGTCACCGCCGGGTGGCTCACGATGAACTTGAGGAAGAACTGCGCGAAGCTCTTGCAGTCGAACTCGGCGGCGAAGTCGGGCAACGCCTGGCCCTTCACGCGCCGAAAGAGCTCACCCGTCTCGAACGGTTGCATGACGAGCACCGCCGTTCCGGTATCGCGCGCCGCGGGCAACACGCGCGCTTCTGCTTGTCGACGTCCGAGGCTATAGGGGATCTGCACGAAATCGAGCGCCTCGTCCCGCATCAGGCGTTCGATGCGCGCGGACTCGCTCTGCTGGTAGTGCGTGACGCCGAGGTAACGGATCGTTCCGGCCTGCTTCCACTCGCGCAGTACCGGAAGATGCGTCTCGACGTCGACGAGATTGTGCACCTGCATGAGCTCGAGGCGCGTCGCGCGCAGGCGCTTCATGGAGCGCTTCATTTCGCGGATGCCGGCTTCGCGTCCCGTGGTCCAAACCTTGGTGGCCAGAAAGGGCGGGGCGGAGCGCCGAGCGCCGTCCGAGGCGCTCGCCGCGCGTTGCCGTTCCACTTCGAGTACGGCAAGCAGGTCGCCGGTTACTTCTTCGGCGCGGCCGTACATCGGCGACGAATCGACGACACGACCCCCCGCGGAGAGAAAGCGTCGCAGCACCTCGGTCACGGGCCCACGCTCCGCCGGGCTCGCCCCGACATCGAACGTCTGCCAGGTGCCGAGTCCGATCACGGGCAGCCGCTCCTTGGTCTTCGGGATGGGGCGGGTGAGCATCGTCCTTGCGGCTGGCGCTCCGAGGTTCGTGCTCAACGCGAGCCCGAGGAAGCTACGCCGGTGCATGACGTGCTCGTAGCGTGGACGCACGGTCGTCGCAAATCACGACTGTCGCAGGGTGACCCTCGGGCGAACCTGTGGAGTCTTGTGGATAGCTTGCGCGAAAATGCCACGTGCTCGTCACTGGAACGAACGGCGTCTCGAGGGAAACTCAATGCATGACACCAAGCGTTGGGTTCGGTCCCTGGCTGCTCGCCGCAATCGCTGCGAGCACCGCTTTCGGTTGCTCGAACCAGTTCGACAACCGAGGGATCCACGCGATTCGCTACGCCGACCGCGACACCGGTTGGGCCGCCGGCGATTCCGGTCTCGTGTTGCAAACGCGCGACGGAGGAAAGTCGTGGGTGCGCCGGGAATCCGGCGTGAACGTCGCGCTCCATGCGCTCGCCGTTGCGAGGGCGAGCGACGGTCGCTACGTCGGCGTCGTCGCCGGCGAGCGTGGCGCGCTGCTGCGCACGCGTGACGGGAGTCGATGGACGCGCGTCGACATTTCGCTCGATGAGTCGCTGCGAAGCGCCGCCACGAACGCGGACGGAACGCTCTTGCTCGTCGCGGGAGACGCGGGCACGTTGCTGCGCTCGACGGACTACGGTGCATCGTGGTCGAGCATTCCCGTTGGGTCCGCGAACGTCACGGAGGTGACTGTCGACCCGAAGAACGAGACGGCTCTCGCCCGCGACGACGCGGGAGCGCTCTGGGAGAGCCGCGACGGGGCACTCCGTTTCGAGCTCGTGAGTCCGCCCGAAGAGCCGCTCGCCCGAAATTTCGAACGGTAGGAGCAGAGCCATGGCAGCCAGCAACGGAAAGTCCCGGGGGCGTGCCGCAAAGAAGACCGCGTACGACGCATTCAAAGACCACGGCGGCCAGCGTTACACCGGCATGAAAGTCGGCCGCGGTCACAAGTGGCGCTACGACGAGGGCGACTGGATCGAAAAGAAGGTAACGCCCGAGAAATGGGAGATCCACTTCACGAGCGTCAAGCGCCGGCGCGGGCACGCGCCGGAGGGAACCGGCGTTCCGGTGGGCACCGAGTACCACTGGTACATCCTGGCCGATCAGAGCGCTCGTAAGGTCGACGCCAACAATTATCAGACCGACATGGTCGGCTTCAAATTCAAGCTTGCCCACAAGCGCGCCGACAAGGGAACGTGGAGCGCAAGCGACGACGCTCGCCGGACGCATCTCGTCAAGATCCTGAAACAGATGATCGCCGACCTCGAGAGCGGCGCCGTTCGCAGCGCTGCGCCTGAAATGGCAGCGGCCTCCGAGGCCGGCCGGGCGCGCGCGCACGGCGCGCAAACGAGCCGCAATTCGCGCGGCAAATCGAACGGCCGCACGAAGAAGAAGGCAGCGCCGAAACGACGCGCGGCGAACGGTCGGCACCTGGCCGCCGCTTGAGGGCCGCCCGCCGTTCGTCGAGAAAATTCGGAACCCGTCACGCTTGAACCCTTGGAGCGCCGCCACGCTTCGGCGCGCCGGCTCGAGCCAAGGCGGGGCGTTCGGGGGCGGTGAGTTCCCGGATGCGGCAATTCGTTCAAAGCGAGCGGCGATTAATTCGGCACGAGACCGCGAAATTCCTTTGAACGGCCCCGCCCAGACCGGGCACGCACCGCGCGGGTCGCGGGATTCGCAGCTTTGCGCCCGCGGGGCGCTCACCAACGGAGGAATGCTCATGACCAAATCGATCGTGATGGGGAGTCTGCTCGGTGTGTGGTTTGCGATGGCAGCTGCAGGCTGCGAGATTCACAGCTGTGAGGAGGGA
>DASUTR010000010.1:0-3459 GCA_036374535.1 Polyangiaceae bacterium | reverse complement strand
GCGGCGGCCAACATCGACTAACAGATAAATTAGTTCGTGCACGTCCGTCTGGAAGATGGCACACTTTCCTTCATGACTCGACCCGAGGACGGGAACTCGAAAGCGCGAAGTGCTGAGGGGGACGAACGGGTGCACCACGCTTCACCGGAGCTCGAAGCGGAGTTGCTTCAGGCGGACAGGGACTTCGAGAACGGCGACTACATTGAGTTCACGGTGGAAGAGCTCGAGCGCTGCATCGAAACGGGGGAGTGGCCGAAGTGGCCGGACGGATCGTCTCTCTGAGCACGACCTTCGGTCGAAGCCTTCGCGAACTTGGGATAGGCTCCCGGACGCTGCGTCAACGCGTTGTCATGGCTGAGACCGGAGCCCTCGCGGCGAGTAACCTTCCGGGTCCAGGCGACTACGAGACTAGGTATGGACCCGGGAGAGCGCGTGTCAGGCGCGTGCCTGGTGAGAACGTGTGGATTCTCTATCGCTTTGATTCCGAGCGGGTCTACGTGATGAAGGCGCAGGCAGCGCCACCCGTTCCGTTGGACGATTGATCCGCTGAGCAGGGTTCGGATCCCTCCCTCCTTTCTACGGGACCAGGGGCACCCCGTACTTTTCCGGACGTAGGGGCTGGATTCGGAGCCATTCCTCGCGCGGCCGGACCGGCACGGCGAGGCGCGTGTAGTCGACGTCCGCCCTGTAACCGATGGCGCTCCAGTTGCGTCCGGCTTCTCCGAACTCATCCGGCTTCGGTGCGACCGGCATCGTACCCGACGGCCCCCTCTGGGAGCCGCCCTCTCGCATGGTCATGCGGTTACGCACGCGAGGGCGAAGTGACACTCTCGCACGACCGCGAATAACGCGGCTGATTCGAGGAGGACGGGCAATGGCACGAAGGAACAGGGGCGGAGTTCTGGGTACGTTCGCGGGCGTCGTTGGCGCGGGAGCGTTGGCTGCTGCGTGCACCGACGACGGACGGCAGGAAAGCGTCGAGTCGAGTACGGAGGCCGTTCGGGGCAACGACGGACCCGGAGCCGATCGCGAGCGCGGAATCGGCCACGGGCCTGGGCATAGTCGAGGCGGGTCAGTCGGAAAGGGCGGCAAGGCTGGTGCGGGCGGAAGTCCTGGAACTGGCGGCGTGGGACAGGGCGGAACGTCCGGCACAAGTGGCAGCGGCGGCAGCGGAGGAACCGGCGGCAGCGGAGGAACCGGCGGCGCTTCGTGTACGTCGCCGCGCGTCGCGTGTGGAGCCGGATGCGTGGAGCTCGACTCGGACGAAGCGAACTGCGGGGCTTGTGACTACGCGTGTGTGCACGGTCGCGAGTGTGTCGCTGGCCGGTGTACGCCGGCGTGGTTGCCGCTCGAGACGGCGGGCGCGCCGGATGCGCGGACGAGGCACGCGGCGGGGTTCGTTGCCGGGAAGTACGTGGTGCTGGGCGGGACGCTCAGTGGTCCCGGCGCGGTAAGCTCTGCGGCGGCGTACGACGTGAGCGCTGACGCGTGGGCGCCGCTTGCGTCGCTGGGAAGCGTGCGCTGTGCGCACCAAGCAGTCTCGACGGGGACGGAGGTGCTGACGTTCGGCGGCCTCACGGATTGCAGCAATGGCACGACGATTGGGCCCGGTCTCGAACGGTTCGTTCCTGACGGCGGAGCGGGAGTTTGGGTCACGGTAAACGTCGATGGCGTTACGGGGCCGCGCTACAATTTCGCGGGGACGTGGACGGGCTCGGAATTTTTCGTCTACGGCGGCGGGAACAACACGCTCCCGACGCTCGCGACGGGGTCGGGGTTCTCGCCGTTTTCGATGACGTGGAATGACATCGCGTGCTCGCTGCCAAACTGCGATCGCGGTGTGGGTACCCTGTTCAGAGACGGATCGGTCGTGCGCTTCTTCGGCGGCGCGTTCAATCCAAGCTATCCCACACCGCCGAGCTCTGTCGCGGACGCCACTTCCGGCCTCGCGTTCGATCTTTCGAGTCGAAAGTGGAGCACGTGGCCGCACCCGACTGGAACCGCAGAGCGCATCGCCATGCGCTTCGCCGACGACGGGCGGCGTCTCTACTTCCTGAAAGCCCCGAACGTCGTCACCATCTACGACCGAAGCACGTCGAGCTGGGTTGCTGACGACACGGCGCCGATGCCGGCTGGGTTCTGCGTCGAGGGCGCGGCTGCGTGGACGGGGAGCGAAATGATCGCGTGGTCGGGTGCGTGCGGTGGAGCGCCCGTGAATGTCGGGGGGAGGTATCAGCCGAAGGCGCCGTAGCGGTCAAGACGAGGGCGCGAGCCCTGCAAGGAATCAATCGAAGTTGAAGTTTACGATCACGAACACCGGCAAGAATCCATTCTTCGCGATGTTGACGAGCCCGATCTGCAATCCCTTGAGATCTTCCGTGTAGTTGACCAAGCCGAGCTGCAAACCTTTGACTCGCGGAGAGTAGTTCACGACGCCCCACTGGAACCCGGTGCCAGAGTCCTGGATGTTCACCGAACCGACCTGGGCTCCCGTGGTTTCACCGCCGATGTAGTTCAAGAATCCGAGCTGAAGACCCTTGAGGCTGCTTTCGCCCCAATTGGCGATGCCCCACTGCAGGCCCAGCGTGCTGCCCGTCGCTCGATTGACGAGACCGAGGTCGAAGCCGTGCATCTCGCGGTTGACGCCGTAAATCAGGTTGAAGCGAAAGCCGTGGATCGAGGCTTCCGCGGGGAAAATCTGAATCGGCGTAAATAGCGAGAGGTTGACCGGCTTGGCACCGGACTCTTCCGCGTGCGCCCCGCGCGTCAAGAGCAGCGCCAGAACGAGACCGGACGTGGGCAGAAGCGTCTTGATCATGGTTTGCGCCCTCAATGCGCCTTCTACGCTCGACGTACGCCGTCCTATCAAGCTCGGTGACGTACGTCCATGGGGAGGAAATCAACTTTGAGAACACGAACAGGCGCACACGCCCCGGTAAACCGCACAAGACCATGCCCGCGCGCCACGCCGAATCACCCGGAGCCCGCCCCGCATGGATCGTCCAGCTCTCCCGTCGCCGGCAAGCGCCGGGTCCGTTTTCGAGATCAAAACGGACGGCTCGAGGGATTTGTTGGCTCGTACCTTGAGGGTTCCCGAGCTCGAGATTCTGGTAGCCCACCGAAGGTTCGCGGGCGCGGCGGCTCTAATGCCGTAAAAGCCAGCGGCAATTGGAGACGGCCGGGATCATCCCAGCGGGATTTCGGATCGCCTGCGTCCGACGCAAGAGCCGTTCGAGCGAGTGCAACGCTGAGCAGACGGACGTCATCATGAAAAAGAGCAACGCTTACAAGTTCATCGCCGTGGCCCTGTCGCTCGCCGGAGCGCTGATGGGTTGTACGGCCGAATCGACCGCGCCCGAGGTCGAGCCCGGGCTTGGCAGCACTACTCAGGCTCTCGGCGCGAGAAAAGCTTTTGGCAAGACCAAGCCGCAGCGGCCGAAAGCCGCGCACCGGCTCGTC
>DASUTR010000009.1:0-7525 GCA_036374535.1 Polyangiaceae bacterium | reverse complement strand
CAACAATTGGTACCTCGCCATCATCACGATGGGCGAAGGCTGGCACAACAACCACCACCACTTCATGGGCTCGACGCGCCAGGGCTTCTTCTGGTGGGAGGTCGATCTCACCTATTATATTTTGCGCTTCTTCGCGCTCCTCGGCCTCGTCTGGGACATCAAGGAGCCGCCGCAGCGCGTCTACGATCCGAAGACCTGGAAGAGCGCCGCGAAACCGGCTCTCGAGAGCGAGCGCGCCGTGTCGATTCCCGCGCCCGATCCGACGCCCGGCGAGTGATCCCGGGCTCCGGGCCCGCGGATCCGCTACGCTCCGCGCGTTGCCCCCCGACGACGGCAAGAAGCTTCCGACCGGGCGCTTGAAGCGCCTCGTACGCATGGCGGGCGTCGGGGCGCGCGCCGGCGCTGGGTTCGTGCTCTCGAAGAGCGGCGTCGACGCCGCCGAATACGCGGCCGACGTGCTCGGGTCGCTGCGCGGTCTCGCCGCGAAGGTCGGGCAGACGCTGTCGTACGTGGACGGGCTCGTACCCGAAGCGCAACGCGAGAGTTACGAGCGCGCGCTCGGCAAGCTCCGGAGCGCCGCGCCCCACTCGTCCGCGAGCGCGGTGCGACAAGCCGTCGAAGAGGAGCTCGGAGCCCCGCTCGATCGGCTGTTCGCGAGCTTCGACAGCGAGCCCTTCGCGAGTGCGTCGATCGGTCAGGTGCACCGGGCGCGCCTTCCCGACGGCCGTGCGGTCGCCGTGAAAGTGCAACACCCCGGCATCGCGACCGCCGTCGAGAGCGACCTCAAGAACGCGGGCATCGCCGAGGGGTTGGTCGCCGCGTTCGCGCCCAAAGGCGTCGACGCGAAAGCCGCCTACGACGAGGTCGCCAAGCGTTTTCGCGAAGAGCTCGACTACGAGCTCGAAGCGCAGCACCAGCGCGACTTCGCCGCGTTTCACGCCGCAGACCCGAAGATTTCGATCCCGGCCGTCATCGGCGAACGCTCCGCCCGGCGCGTGCTCACGACGGAGCTCAGCGAGGGTCTCACGCTCGAGCAAGCGGCGCTTCGCAGCGAAGCGGAGCGCCGCGCCTGGGCCGAAACCCTGTGGCGCTTCGTGTTCAAGGGAAACCTGGTGCTCGGCATGTTCAACGCCGACCCGCATCCGGGAAACTATCTGTTCCGCCCCGAAGGCGGGGTCACCTTCCTCGATTTCGGCTGCGTGCAGCCCATCGCGAAGGAAAACCTCGGTCCCGCGCGCGCCATGCACCGCTCCGCCATCGCCCGCGACGAAACCGCCTTCGCCGAAGCCGCGCGCGTCCTCCTCGGGACGCGGGGCGGGGAATACGAAGTGCACGCCCTCGCCTACGTTCGCCGCTGCTTCGAGCCGATGTTCGGTTCGCCGTTTCACCTGTCTCGCGATTACACGACGAGCCTCTTCACCGAGCTCCGCGAGATGAAGAAGCTCATGTGGGCGAAGGACGACAGCTTCGTCATGCTCCCGCCGAGCATGATTTTCTTGAATCGGCTGCAATTCGGCTTCTATTCGGTGCTCGCACGCCTGGACGTAACGGCCGATTACGCGGCCGTCGAGCGAAAATTCCTGGGCGAAGCAGGCCTGCTCGACCCCCGCGCGTGAGCGGACACCGACACGGGTGCACGCCCACACCCCCGCACGGACGCCACGCACGAACGCCCCGAGGAGTGGGGGTCGCGACGCGAAATCCGAAATTATCACTCGTGATAACTATCGTTCGCGATAATTTTGGATCGCTCGCGCCGACGGGGTCGAGGCGCCGCTCACGCCCTGCCGTAGCGCCTAGCGCAGGGTCACGAGTTCCTCGGCCGCCGTCGGATGGATCGCCACGGTGCGATCGAGATCCGCCTTGCGCGCTCCCATCTTGAGCGCGACGGCGAAACCCTGGATGAGCTCGTCGGCGCCGAGCCCGATGACGTGGATGCCGACGACGCGCTCGTCGGGGCCCGTGACGACGAGCTTCATTCGCGTCGCTGGCTTGCGCGCGGTCACGCCGTGGTAGAGCGCCGTGAAGCGCGTTTCGTAGACGCGCACCGCGTCGCCGAAGCGCGCCCGCGCGTCGGGCTCGGAGAGCCCGACGATGCCGACGGGCGGATGGCTGAAGACGACGCTCGGGATGTCGTCGTAGTCGAGGCGCGCGTCGGGTTTGCCTCCGAACAGCCGATCGGCGAGGTGGCGGCCGGCGGCGATCGCGACGGGCGTGAGCTCCGCGAGACCGGTCACGTCGCCGAGCGCGTAAACGCCGGGAACGCTCGTATTTTGAAAGGTATCGACGACGATGTGACCGTGCGGGTCGAGCAGCACGCCGGCCGCTTCGAGCCCGAAGCCGCGCGAGGCCGGAACGCGACCCACCGCCCAGAGCAGGAGCTCGCCGCGCGCCGAGCGCCCGTCTCGCGACGTGAGCACGATGTCGTCCTCCAGCCGCTCGACGCGCGCGACCTCGAACTGCTTCAGGATGGTCGCGCCGGAGGTCGTCATCGCTTCGTCGAGCGCCGCGCCGAGCATGGGGTCGAACCGGCGCAAGAGCTCGGGCCCCCGCTCCGCAAGCGTCACCTCGGAACCGAACGCGGCGAATACGCCGCCGAGCTCGACGGCGACGTACCCGCCCCCGACGACGAGGACTCGCCGCGGTAAGCGCTCGAGCTCGAAGAAGCCGTCGGACGTGATCCCGAGCTCGGCGCCCGGCACGTCGAGCACGCGTGGCCGCCCGCCCGTCGCAACGAGCACGTGCGGCGCCGTCAGCGACGAACCGTTCACCTCGACGGTGTGCGCGTCGACGAAGCGTGCCCAACCGTCGACGCGCGTGACGCCGTCAGCCGCGAGATTCCTCGCGTAGATCCCGCGCAGCCGCTCGACGTACGCATCCCGAGCTCGCCGGAACCGGCCCCAATCGAAACCCCGCACCTCGACGTCGAACCCGTAGTCGCTCGCGTCGTGCAGGAGCTCGGCGATGCCGGCGGCGTGCCACGAAAGCTTCTTCGGGACGCACCCCACGTTGACGCACGTCCCGCCGAGGGCGCCGCCCTCGACGAGCACGGTCCGCGCCCCGTGCCGAGCGGCTCGCCGCGCCGCGGCAAGACCGCCGCTGCCGCCGCCGATCACGATGAAATCGAGCTCGTTCATCACCGCCGAAATAGCGCGCGAAACCCCCGTTCGTCGCCTGCGGCCCGAATTTTCGGCCATTTTTGCGGTGCTTTTTTTCCGAAGTCCGGCCGAATCGTCTAAGTTGCCCGTATCGGCGGATGAAGCGGATCGAGTTCTTTCAGCTCACGCGCGCCGTCGAGGAGCGCTTCCTCGCGTCCTCCCGCGGCCAGGGCGCGCCGACGCCGCTCCTCGTCGGAGCGCCTCCACCTCCGTTCGACGCCATTCGGTGGGGCGCGGGCGCGGTCGCAAGCTTCGCCGTTTGGGTCTGGGTCGCGTCGCTCGGTTACGGAGAGCTCGGCTCGAACCTGGCGCTCCAACCGAAGTGGATGGCGGGCGTGCACGCCGTGTTGCTCGCGCTCACGGTGGCGTTCGCGCTGAAAGCTCGCGGCGCGCTCGCCGAGCGAACGAAGCTCCCCTTTCGCCAAGCCGTCTACCTCTTCCCGATCGGCGTCATCGACGCGCGCACGGCGTCGTTCCGCGTTTACGAGTGGAGCGAGTTCACCGGACTTCAGGTGAGCGGCACGCGCGCGACGCTACGCTTCGGCTCCGAATCGTTCACGTTCCCGCTCGCGAACGCGCAGCAGGGCCCGGAGCTCAAGGCGCGCATCGACGAGCTTCGCGAAAAATTCACGAGCGGCGCGTTGAGCGAGAAGGACCTCGTCCTGCTCGATCCGCTGCGCGACACCGGCTTCAAGAGCCCGTTCCAACCGCTCGAATCGATGCGCCCGCCGAGCGGCGGACGCTTCCCCGTGCTGCTCCTTTTGGGCGTCGCCGGCGCCATCGCCCTCGGGGTCGGAGCGTGGCTCGCGCGAAATGCGCTGAGCGAGCAGACCCTCTTCGCCCACGCGCGGGCGCTCGACACGGTCGCGGCTTACCGCGACTACCTCGCGCGCGGCGGCACCCGCGCCGAAGTCGTCGAGCTCGCCCTCCCGCGCGCCGAGCTCCGCGAAGCCATCGCGTCCAAGTCGGTCGCCGCGATGGATCGCTACATCACGGCGCACCCGGATACGAAGATCAAGGGCGAGGTCGACGGGGCGCTCCGCTACGCGCTCCTCCAGGAGCTCGAAGCGGCGAAAGCGAAGCAATCGATCACGGCGCTCCGCGACTTCGAAAAGAAGAACGCGAAGTACCTCGCGCTCGCGCCCGAGCTCGGGCAGGCAAAGCACGCCTACCTCCAGGGCGTCCTCGATCGCTTCCGCGCGCAGTCGAAAGCCAGCATGCCGCTGCTCGACCTCGCGCGCCGGCTCATCATCCATTGCGACGCGCACGGCCCCGTCGTGTCGCTCCGCTTCCGGCAGCGCGAATCCCGCTCGCTCGAAAAGAACGAGCGCATGCTGATGGAGAGCGCGTACTTCGGCGGCCAAAAAACGCTGCCCTCGCAATACCTCACCGGCGCAAGCGTCCGCCGTGCCGAAGAGCTCGCCGGCAAAGAGCTCACCGCTGCGCTGAACCAGGCGTTCCCCTCCGACCTCGTCCGCTTCGAGCTCGGCGCGCCCGTTCCCGACGGCCCGGACGACAAGGTCGAGTTCAAGGAGCCGACGCTCCTCGTGAGCTATCGCCTCGAAATTTCCGGCGCTTTCGTGACGAAGAAACCCCGCGCCGTCTTCGCCGGCGTCGGCTTCCTCGCCACGTCCGCCCTCACGATTCCCGACAAGGGCGCGCCCTTCGAGACGAAAGACTCCGCCTGGCACCAGCCGGATCTGCGCCGCATCGAAGCGGGCGAGCTCCCCGTCGAAAACGTCTACGCCGATGTCGTCGCCAAGGGCTTCAAGCGCTTCGGCTCGAAGTACGCGGCGTCCTGGCTCGGCAAAGAGCCCTGACGCGGCCCGGCGCGCCGTAACGTCAGCGCGCCAGGCGCGAAACACGCACGAGCACGTTCGCGTCGTTCTGGAACTCGTGGACCGTTTCGAGCTTGCGATCCGGCCAGATCGCGTACCCCGGCAGCGGCTCTTTGGTCGAGAGGGCGATCTGCTGGATCACGTAGACGTCGTGGAACAGACGGCGCGCGAGGGCCGTGAAAAGGTAGGGATCGCGCTTCGCCGTCTCGAAGTTCATGGCTCCGTAGTCCATGATCGTGAAGTGGTTCGGGCGGTCGGTGACGATGAGAATGCGCTTTTCGCCCAGGCGCTCGAAGAAACGCCACGTGGTCGCGCTTTCCCTCGTTTGCGTGAGCTTGTTCAGCGCGCGGTACTGCGGCGGCCCCGGAAACTCGGCGACGAGCACGGCGCCGGCGAGCAGCACGGGCACGAAGGCTCGAAAGCGAGCGAGCGCTCGCGTGAGCGCCCCAGCGGCGGCGAAGGAAAAGAACGTGTCGATCGGGATGACGAGCCGCGCTGCCGACGGGTACTGAGCGCGCCCCCACACGTACGTGAAGACGATCACCACTTGAAGGAGCATCCAGGCGGCCACACACGCGGCGACGCGCGCCTCGAGCACCGGCCGCTCGTTCCGGGGCAGGCGTGTGAAGCGCCAGAGCCACGTCGCGCAGCCGGCGACGCCGAGCGCGATGAGCAGCGCCGAGTGAAAGGGATGTGACTTCGTCGGCTCGAGGAGCGGAGCGAAGTACTCCTGGGCGTTGTTCAGGAAATTTTCGACGCTGAACGTCACGGTGCCGGGATCCTGCTCCGGCACGTTGCCCCGCAGGATGGCCTGCAACACGCGGGGCAAGAGAAACACGGGCGAGAGCGCATAGACGAAGGCGTAGGGCCGGAGCAGGGTCCGCGTGACCGCTCGGAACCGCAGCAAGAGAACGACGACGAGCGGAACGAAAAGGGCCGTCTCGTAGCGGACCTCCGCGAACAGGCAGAGGTTCATCCACAGAACGGCGAGCCTGCCCGGCGAAGGCTCGCGGAGCTGGTCGACGAGACTCTTGATGACGAAGAGGCCGAAGAACGTCGCGAGAAAGTCGAACCCTCCGGAGCGCGCCGCGAGCAGCGTGATGGGGTGGGCGGCGACGAAGAGCGCGGAGACGACGCCGAACGTCTCACCCCCGAGGGACTTGGCGAGCCGGTATGCCAAGAGCACGAAGGCGGGCAACACCAAGAGGTTCAGGTGAAACGCGTTTTCGTACGAATACCCGAACGTCGCGTGGATCAGACTCACGAGGAACGGAAACAAGGTCGGCCGGCGGTCGATGGCCACGTCGACGTCCCAAAAACTCCCGTAATAGTTCTTGCCGGAGACCGTGAAGGTCGCCGTCTTCGAAGCGAAGAGGTTCTTCGACGTTCCGATCAGGTTCGTTTCGTCGGAAAGCACGCGCAGGGCGGGCTCTACGGCGATGCCTGCGGCGAGCGTCACGGCTGCCGCAACGGCGAGACCCGGCCAATTCTCTCTGGCCCAGGCGACGGCCGTGTCTCGACGCATCCCGCGCGCGTGATGGAGGTAGGTGCCCACCCAGCACAGCACCGCCGCCATCAACAGGTAGTACGTCGTATTGACGAAGAGCCACGTCAACATGGGCTCAAAACTCGAAGAGCGTGAACGTGCCCGACTCGAACACGCGCTTCGCGGTTCCCGGCGGCCAATTCACGGTGTTGCCGCGCTGCAGGACGAACCAGCGTAGGCCGAACGCGCGCGCCGTGCCGACGACGAGCTTGGGATTGTCGAGCGCCATCAGTCGATCGATGGCGGTCGTTCGCGCCGCGACCATCTCGATGCGATAGGGCATGTGCGTCATCGTGTGCGAGACGAACGTCTTGCGCTCGGAGAGCGCCGCTATCGCATACGTCCGGTCGAATTGACAATCCTGGAACAGGTCCTCGGCAGTGCCGTGCGTGCGCAGGTATTCCGCGGTGCGAACCAGGGCGGCGGGTACCCGGACCGGCGAGATGTTCCGCATCGCCCACATCACTTGGACCCCGCGGCCGAAGAACGCCGGAACGGCCAGCAGCACGGCGGCCAAGCCCACGAACGCGGGCTTCGCGAGGTTCGGCAAACGCTGCGACTGGACGGCGAGCAGGCCGAGCGCGCCGCCGATCCAAGCGACGACGAAGAAGTACACGATCATGACGGGACGATGGGACAGCTCGTCGGGCGTGCTGCTCTCGAAGTCGAGGGCCAAGCCGAAGAACATGACCAGGAAATTCACGAGGAGCGCGAGCGGAAAAACCACGTAAAGGAGCGGCGTACGCCCGCGCAGGCGGAGAGCGACCACCGCAAAGAGCACGACGAGCGCCCCGAACGTCGCGAGGAGCACGTACGGAACGCCGAAGAGCAGGTTCGAGGTCCACCCGAATTGAGGGCCCAGGTGCTGGGCCAGCGCGTCCTTGAGCCTGCCGGGTTCGGCGAAGGTCTGAATCAACCGCAGGATTTCTCCGGAGCTCGAGCCGTCGAGGCGAATCAGCGGCACGCCGGGGACTTTCTGTCCG
>DASUTR010000008.1:0-7082 GCA_036374535.1 Polyangiaceae bacterium | reverse complement strand
TGTCGTCCGTCCGAATTCCGCAGGAATACGTGTTCGCGGAGGAAACGGTCTTGTACGAATCGCTGGAAGGGCCGATGCCGCCCGCGCCCGCGCCGCTGGCTCCCGTAGCGCCGGCGTCACCCGCGTCGCCTCCATCGCCTGCCGTCCCAGCGGTCCCGCCCGCTGGGCCGCCGTCGGAGCCGCCTCGGGCGCCGGTTGTTCCAGCGGTTCCGCCCGCTGGGCCGCCGCCGGAGCCACCGCGGGCACCCGTTCCTCCGCTCGAACCGCTCTCACCGGCGTTGCCTTGGAAGGGCACGACGTCGGATTCGGGGCCGCAGGCGACGAGAAGGACGACGACGAGCAAAACACTCATCGGGATGCCCCATGGACCCGGCAGCGATCCGTTTCGACCCACCATGCTCGATGATTAGCACGGCGCGACGAGCCGGGCTCGGGCAGTCGTGAAGGAAGCTCCGTCTGTGCGGCTGGGTACCCGATCCACATGTTTCCCGAGGACTCGATCCGCGCACACGTTGACCTCGGCGCCAAAGTGCTCTTGCCGATCCATTGGGGCACGTTCGACACCGACTGGTGGGAAAAGCTCGGAGCCGCCGACGAGCTCGGCTCGGTGCCGAGCTCGTTGGGGCAATTACCCTGGGGGCGTCAGCGAAACCGAATGTGGTACGAGGGGACCGGTGATACCGGCGTCCTCCCCGCTCGTCCCCGACGACTCCGCGGATGCCGCGCGCGATCTTCAAGATCGCGTCGCTAGGTACGCGCGTGCCATCGCCGTGCTGTCGCTCGTGATGGGCGTCGCGTCGATTGCGACCCACGCGGCTTCCGAGCATCACGTCACGGAGAGCGGAGGGGTTCTCCATCAGCTCGTCCACATCGCGAGTATCGCGCCGGGACTCGTGGTCTGGCTCCTCTGCCGCGGCAGGAACATGAGCGCAACCGCCGTGCAGGGCCTGGACGCCGCGCTCACCATCACGACTTGCGCTCTGTTCGCGCTGCTCGGGACGAGCGCCGAAACAAGCCTGGCGGTGACGTTCTCGGCCGTACTCGCCACGACGTACGTGCTCGTCGGTCGCTCCATCCTCGTTCCCAGCACTTTTCGGCGAAGTTTGGTGATCGGCGCTCTCGGAGTGACTCCGACGATCGCCTACCTCGTGACAAGCGAGCTGCCGCGGGTGCTCGGGCAAACGCCCGAGAGCGCTCGCATCTTCATCGGGTTCGCCGTGCTCTGGTGTGCCGCGGCGGCGCTCGCGTCCGCCGTGAACTCGCGCCAGATTTACGGGCTGCGCGCGCGCATCCGGGAATACGGCAAACTCGGTCAGTATACGCTCGAGGAGAAGATCGGCGAGGGCGGCATGGGCGTCGTCTATCGGGCGCGCCACGCGCTCTTGCGCAGGCCGGCCGCCATCAAGCTGCTCTCGAAGGAGGACGCGAGCGAGAAGGACAAATCCCGTTTCGAGCGCGAGGTGCAGCTCACGAGTCACCTTGCCCATCCGAACACGGTGTCGATCTTCGACTACGGGCGCACTGCGGACGGAGTCTTCTACTACGTCATGGAGTACCTCGATGGGCTCGATCTGAACCGTCTCGTCGAAGCGGAGGGCCCGCTCGAGCCCGGGCGAGCGATTCACATTGCCGCTCAGGTTTGCGGCTCACTCGGCGAAGCCCACGCGCTCAATCTCGTGCATCGCGACATCAAGCCGGCCAACATCGTGTTGACCGAGCGCGTCGACGAGCCCGACGTCGTAAAAGTCGTCGATTTCGGCCTCGCCAAACCGCTCGCGCAGAGTGACGGCGACACGCGTGCCGGGTCGATCCTCGGCACGCCGCTCTTCCTCGCGCCCGAAGCCATCTCGACCCCGGAGAACATCGACGGCCGCGTGGACATCTACGCGCTCGGCGGTGTGCTCTATTTCCTGCTCACCGGTCGCAACGTCTTCGAGGGCCGCACCGTGGTCGAGCTTCTGGGCCGGCACCTGCTCGACGAGGTCGAACCGCCGTCGCGGCACCTCGAAAAACCGCTGGCGTCCGATCTCGAGGCCATCATCCTGCGCTGCCTCGCGAAGGATCGTGAGCGTCGGCCGGCCTCGCCCGGCGACTTGCGCGCGGAGCTCCTTTCGTGCACCGACGCCGCGACCTACGACCGGCAGTGGGCGGCCAAGTGGTGGCGCGAGCGTGGCGCCACCCTCAAAAACCTCTCCCACCAAGCCGCGTCCCGCACCTCGGCGACGATGGCCATCGATCTCGGCGCGCGCGATGAGGTTCGGCCAGCGACCGAACCGCCTTGATGGTTGCGAAAGGCCGGAAGTTCGTGGAGAGGCGCGTTCGTGAAGTGAGCGAGCGGGATTCGGACCGTCTGCAACAGGGAGTGCCGGGGCGACCTGTACATTCGCGGCGACGTCCGCGATCTCTCGCCGCTCCGCTGCGCGACCACCGGCCCAGCGAGTCTAACCGTCGAGCACACGACGTCGCTTCAGAGCTTGCACGGCCTGGAGGGCATTTCATCGATCGTAACGGGTAACCGGGTCTTGCCGACTTGCGAAGCATTGTGGCTCCGCGACTCGGTTGGAACCGCGAGCATCGGCGGCGTCGCCACGATCGCAATGAACGACGACGCCGGGGTTTGCCCCTAGCGCGGATAATTCACGCTCCTGAGTTCCTTAGCGTGGCGCCGGGCGGCAGTATCCCGACGGGCCGAGCTCGAATCCAGGCTTGCATTCGCACGTGCCGCTCTCGGTGCAGCGGCCCCAAATCGCGGAGACGGCCGGGTCCTCGTTGCACGTCTGATCAGCGCCGAGGGTGCACGGAGCGCGCTTGCCCGTGGGTTTCTGGGTCGCTGGCGACTCCGCGGGCTGCGCGCTCGGCTGAGGCACCGAGCTCTGACGGGCGCAAGCGGGGAACAACGCGAGGCAAGCGAGAACGAAACCGAGATGGGTCATGAAGAATAGCGTAGCCCGAGCAGCATTCCCGACTAGCGGGTCGCGCGGATGTTGGCGAGGAAGATCCGGGCTGACGATGACCCCGGCTGCACAGGGGGCATAAGAAGACCGACCAGCTTCCGGGCGCGGCCCGTACTCCAGGCCATACGCAAGTCGTTCCATCCGTCAGGGGCAACCTGCGGGCGGGATCGCTTGCTGAGCGAGGTGAGCCGTGTCGAGACATTTCATGCGTGCGGGTTTCTTCGGGCGTAGCTCGGGTTTTCTCGGGATGCTGTCGCTGGGGGTGAGTGCCTGCGGCGCACCCGAGATGGAGCAGACGGACGGACAGGAGAACGTCGCCGATGAGGAGAGCACCCTGTTGCCCGGCGCGACGGACTTCAGCTTCAACGTGTTCCCGCAGTCCCAGACGTTCGAATCCGAGACGGACGCGGCCACGACGACGTCGGGCGTGACGTACGTTGGATACATCACGAGCTACAGTCCGGGCCCCGAAGCGCTGATTACGTACGTGCCGAACACGGTGAACGGCGTCACCGTGGAGGACCGCATCGTGTGCGCCGGCGCGAGCCAGGCGGGCTACACCACGCGGCGCGCGAACGGGCTCTTGACGAAATCGCGCATGTTGCCCCCGCCGGGCACTGCGGTTTTCTGGGGAGACCCCGCGCTCACGAGCATCGGCAACACCGTCTTCTATTCCAACCTGACCATTCCGAACACGAGGTTCCAGTCCAAGGTCAACTTCAACGGCTGCATGCGGTTCAGCGACCTCGACTCGCGCTACTACAGGACCATGGGGGCTGCCGACGCGATCCGCGGCGCTTGCATCGGCAAAGCAACGGTCAATCAAGGCGTGCCGGGCGGCTTCCCCTCGACCCAGTTCACCTGCTTCGGCAACCAATTCTTCCTGGACGGCGGCTCGATGGCGAGCACGACCGGCTTCGCGTACGCGGCCTACAGAAACACGTTCAACAACACCGCGCTGATCATGAAAGGCGCGCCGGCGCCGGGTCAGCAGTTCGTGGAGATTCCCGCGTCCCCGGTCACCGGAATCATCGGGCACCCCGTGCTCACCACCGTCGGTAACGTCATTTGGATGCTCGCTCCCACGACCACGGGCCTCAAGCTAGCGGGGTACTCCGAAACCACGAATACGTGGTCGGCGGTGACGACGATCGCGACAGACCACTCCCTAGGGAACGTAACGCTGAGGAACAACACGCAGATCCGGTCCCGCGGGGGTCACACGATCATGACCATCTCGAACCCGCCCGCGCCCTCGCGCCTGAACATCTTTTATCACAAGAAGAGCGGGAATTTCATGCGCATTCAAGGCGTGAGCTGCGGTTTCGGCGGCGACCTCGTCGTCGGTTGCGGGCCGGTCGCGAAGTGGGTCACGCCGAGCACCGACAACGCATTCATTCCTCAGGCGGCGCAGGTGAGCCGACAAGTGCCGGGTCAACTGTTCCAGTCTTTCCGTCACTTCGTCTCCTATTACAGCGACGAAGGGCAGCCGACCGGCGGAGTGCGTGTGCGGTTCGCCGAGGTCACTTCCACGAACGCGTTCACCCCGACGTTCGCCCCCGGGGGCGGCGTGCAGGCGCCGTGCGTGATTCCGCCCGATTATTGGGGCGACTACGACGTCATGTACTCGCGCAACAACGGCGGCGCGAACTGGGGCACGCTCGCGCGTATGGTGACGGACTCGACGCAGCACCAGTGCGACAAGCGCGCATACCGCGCGTTCCCGCAGCACGTGAGCGAGGTCACCTTTACGCCACAATGAGCGCTGCTGCCTCCGACGCGAGAACCGTCTGGACCGGGAGGCATCCTAGGCAGGCCGCGTCGCCTCGTCGGGTTCGTTTCCCTGATCCGAAAATTCAGCGCAGTCGTTCGACGACGCCCTCGTTCGGGACATCCTTCTTGCGGAGCTTCAGCTCGCCGAGGGCGCGGCCGAGCCGCTCGCGGAGCGCGCCGAGCTCGCGCCCCCGCGTCGAACCGACCAGCACGCGCGCGGCGACGGGCGGCGCATCCGAGCCGAAGCGGCGGAGGAAGCGCTCCGGCCACGCTCGACAGAGCGCTCGCACGTCCGCTTCGAGTCCAGCGTGCGTCGGTGTGCCGACAATCAAGAACTCGTCTCCGCCATCCCGCACGGCGCGCGATGCGCCGAGTGTGTCGATTGCGCCCGCGAACTCGGCGAGCACCTCGTCCCCCGTGTCCTGACCATAGCGGTTGTTGAACGCGCGAAATCCCGCGAGATCGAGGAACGCGAGCTCGACCTCGCTCGCGCCGAGCCCGCCGAGCTCGGCGAACAGGCGCGCGAGGTCGTCGAAATACGCGTAGAACGGTAGGCCCGTCTTGCGATCCCTCGCCAGGGTCGGCACGTGTGGCCAGCGAAACCGCGCCGCGAACGACTCGGCAGCGGCTGCGAGGAGCGACGCGACACCCTTCGTGAGCCATGCAGCTTCGGGTCCGAGCGCCACGAAGAGTCCGTCGCTGCGCTGAAATCTCGCGAGCGCGCTCGCGGCTCTGCGCGCGTCGAACGCCGGATCGAGCCGGGCCACGAGCTCGAACGCGACGAACGTGGTGAGCACGTCGTCCGGCCCGTCGCCGTCGCCCCAGGCCCCCGACGCGCGCTGCGAATTCCCCACGAACTCGACGAGCCGCGCGAGCAGCGGTAGATCCATACCGAGCCGCACGAGCCCCGCCGCGAGCTGCGCGCTCGCCGAAACCTGAGGCTTTCCGTGAAACGGAAAGCGCGAGCCGAGCAAAATGCCCTCGGTCCGCCGCGCTTCGTCGGCGTACGCGGAGCAGAGTGCGAAGAGTCCCGGGTGCAGGCGATCCATCGCGCGCGGCGTCTGAACCAGCGCAAACGCCGCGAACGTATCGAAGAAGGCGTGCGTCACGAGCGCGTGCGAGCCGAAGTCCCGGCGAAAAACCGGTTCGCTTTCGAACAAGAGCGCCTGCGCGTCGCGCCCGGTTTCGTCCGCGTTGCTGGCGATTTCGGCGAGGTACTCGCACGACTCGGCGATCGAGACCGGCAGGAGGAAGCGCTGCTCGAACTTGTGCGGATCGCGCCGCACCTCTTCCTCCTCCGCGGGGCGCCAGGCGTGCCAGTCGCTCGCGGGGCCCGCGAAGCTCGGCGGCTTGCAGCGATAGTGCGATAGATCCCAGCGGTAGCGCGTGCTTCCTGCGCTGCTACCGGGTTGTCGCTCCTTCCAGGCGCCGACGAGCTCCGAGCTTGCTACGGGCGCGCCGGCCCAGGCGCGCGCCCGCGCGGTGGCGGCGGCGACCGGCGATGCAGCGAGCACCTCGCAATTGGAAAGCGCACGCTTTACGTCGAGCACAGCGTCGTCTCCTATCTTACTCTGTTCCCTCCCGCGAGCTCACGATCAACGGCCGGGGTGGCTTGCAGCAGCGGGAATCGCCACGACCATGGCCGCGAGCTCGAGCGTCCGCCTCGGCGCGAATGGACCACCGCGCGCTGCGTTAGTTGGCCGCTCCGAGCTTTTCCCACCAGTCGGTACTCTCGAACGCCTGACCGATGATCACGACTTCGCCCAGACGGGGTGTCACCATCTGGATGCCCTGCGTCTTGGCTGACTGGACGGCGCGACGGATAGGCTCGTTCCAGGCGTGGAACGACAGCTCGAACGTGCCCCAATGGATCGGCAAGAGCACTTTGGCGCCGAGATCGACGTGCGCGCGGATCGAGTCCTCGGGAAACATGTGGATGGAGTACCAAGCGGCGTCGTTGCCGTAGTCGCCGATCTTGATCAAAGAGAGGTCGACCGGGCCGCGGCGTTTGCCGATCTCCTTGAAATGCGCCCCGTACCCGGTGTCGCCACTATGGAAGACGCGGTGCTCGGGCGACTCGATCACCCAAGACGCCGCCCAGAGCGTCGGATTGCCCATGGATTTGCGGCCGGAATAATGACGGGCCGGTGTGCAGTAGATCTTGAGCCCCGCGTGCTCGGCCGTCTCCCACCAATCGAGCTCGTGGATCTGTGACGCCGGTACCGCCCAACGCTCGAGGTGCGCGCCCACGCCGAGGCCGACGAAAAAGTGCGTGCCGCGCTTGGCCAGACTCTCGATGGTCGCCATGTCGAGGTGGTCGAAGTGATCGTGCGAGATCGTGACGACATCGATACG
>DASUTR010000007.1:0-6823 GCA_036374535.1 Polyangiaceae bacterium | reverse complement strand
CGGGGATTGATCTCGTATTGCTCGAGGTTCACGGGCATCGGCTGCGTGGTTTTCACGGCGACGGACTCGAGCTGGTCGCCGGCGAAGCGGAACACGAGCTCGACGTTCGCGGTCTGGCGCGCTTTGCGTCCGTGCAGGCGGAAGTCGCCGGAAATGACGGCAAGCACCTTGCGCTCGGCGCCGCCGAGGGAGCGCACGTTCGGCGTCTTCGTCTCGACCTTGTCGATGCGAAATTCGGCGATGCGGTTCATCGCGGCCTGCTCGGGCGTGACCTCGCCCTCGCGCGGCACGATTTGGAGCCAGTCGCGCGCGTGCTCGTTCTGCTTGTCGCTCTTCTTGCGCTCGCCGTAGTCGTTCTGTTCGTCGGCGCGCTTCTGCTGGTAGAGCACGAGCTTGTCGAGGTCCACCTTGACGAGCGCCGTCGACTTCGTGAGGTCGTCGAGATCGACGGAGAGCTCGCCGGAGACGGAGCCGGGGGCGTCGCCGTCGAGCTTCTCGAGCGGCGAATCCATGAGAAACGTGAGCGAGCTTCCCGCGCTCTCGACGGCGAGCGGAACACCGTTCGGCGACGCGGGCATCGGCGCGTCGAGCGCGCTCGCAGCGGGCGCGAGATCCTTCGGCGCTTCCTTGTTTTTGCTGCACGCCGGAGCAGCGAGCGCCACGAGCACGATTCCGACGAGACTCGAACGAACCATGAGGACTCCCTTCGTCGAGTGAGGTACGCGCCCGCGTCCCCTCCGGTTACGAAGCCGTCAGTGCTCGGCTTCTTCGTCTTTGGGCTCGGTCTTGTCGCCGGGCGCGAGCAAAAAGATCACCGGAATCAGCCCCATGCCGAACAAGAGGGTTCCGACGATTTTCGCGAGCGTGACGAGACCGGGTTCCATTTCCATGGCGGGGTCGGACCTTAACCTAGGAAAGCTCGGCCGCCAACCCCTGCAGGGTTTGGCGCGGATCGGCGGTGATATTGCTGCCGTGGCCGACCAGCACCGCGCGAAGATCCGTGGCGGACGCGATCTCTTCGAGGTGCGCCCGGAACGCGGCGCGATCGGCGATGGTGATCCAGCGCGAAATTCGCGGCACCGCGGGGCGTCCCGTGGGCGCGAGGAAGAAACCGAATGCGCCGCCGCGTTTAGGAACGTTCATCACGACGTCGCAAAACGTGACGTTCGAGCCGGTGTCGGTCTCGACGAAGAGCGCTCCTTCCCGATCCTTCAAGCCGCGGAGGTGGAAGAGCTTCACGCGAGGGTCGGGGGGCAAATCGTCGTACGAGCCGTCGACGGCGACGACGTCGCTCACCTTCTTCGTCGCGCCACGGGGAGAGAGCACGCGAAGCTTCGGGTAGCGCTGTTTGAAGATGAACGCGTCCTGGCGGTGAAAGCCGTTCGGGACGAGCAAGTACGCCGGCTCTCCGAACGCTTCGAGCTCCTTCATGCTCGCGTCGTCGAGGGCGATGGCGTTGTGGATGACGAGGCCGCCGTTCGCGAGCCTTGCGACGGTCATGCGCCGGTGGATCGACGGGTTCGGCATCGTGCCCTGCACGCTCCAGGCGTTGTCGCCGTGCTTTTCGATGGGCTGATGGGGAAGCGCCGTCCAGGTTCGAAAACATTTCGCCATGGTCGTCCGAGGACGGTCCATGGGGCGCGCTCGTTCGGTCGTCAACGGTCCCTGGCGCGCGCGTCGCTCCGCTGGCTCAATCCGTGCCACGGCGCCGCTCCCCGACGTTTCAGCGCTTTCAATCGAAACGGGGCGCCCGCTGCGTGCGGCAAGCTCCTTGCAGTCCGGGCGAGCCGGGTGAGTGGTGCCGGCGGGTGCACGGTTTTCGAGGCTTCTTCTTCCTCTGCGTTCCCCGGAATGCAGGAGGCCGGCGTACGCGCTCTCGCTGCTCTTGGCCGTGCTCGCGGCCGGGTTCGGCCTTCACGCGGCGTTCCTGTTCTTCTCCGTCAGCTTTCGGCGCCTCGGCTACCCGTTCGAGCTCGAGTGGATGGAGGGCGGCATGCTCGCGCACGTCCAGCGGCTGCTCGAGGGTAAGGCGCTCTACCCCGAGCCCTCGCCCGAGTTCGTTCCGTTCATCTACGGCCCGCTCTACTCGTACGCGGGTGCGCTCGCCGCGTGTGTGACCGGTCCGAACCTTTTTTCGCTTCGGCTGGTTTCGTTCCTGAGCACGCTCGTACTCCTCGCCTTTCTCTATCGCATCGTCGCGTACGAGACCGGCTCGCGTCTCTTCGGCCTCGTCGCTCCGTGTCTCTTCGTCGCGACGTTCGACAAGAGCGGCGGTTGGTTCGATCTCGCGCGGGTCGATTCGTTCGCGCTCGCCTGGCTCGCCGGGGCCGTCGACGTGACGCGGCGGGCGCGTCTCGACCGGCACTTCGTCGCGGCGGGGGCGCTGCTCGCGGGCGCGGCGCTCGCGAAGCAAACGTGTGTGGTGCTGTTCCCGACGCTCGCGTGGTGGGCCTTCGCGAGCGGGCGATGGCGAGCGCTCGCGGCGTTCGCCGGGACCTCGGTGGCGCTCGGGTTCGCGTGGTCGCTCTACGAGCTCGTGCGTTCCGACGGGTGGTTCCTCTACTATGCGGTGGAGCTCCCGCTGCTTCACGGAACCAAGAACCGCGAGCACCTCGTCACGGAGTTCTGGCGCTCGGAGATCGCCGGCGTGCTGCCCGTCGCAACCGGAGTCGCCCTGCTCTCGTCGGCGCTCTTGCCCCGGCTACCCCGCCCCGGCGCGTTCGCGTTCCACGGCGCCGTCTCGGCGAGCCTCTTGCTCGGGAGCTACGCGAGCCGCCTGCACATGGGGAGCTATCTCAACGACCTCATGCCGGCCTACGCGGCGCTCTCCGTCGTGACGGCGCTCGGGCTATTCGCTCTCGGAGCAGGCTGCGAGGCGCGATCGCGCTCGACGTGGCAAGCCGCCGTCGCTCTCAGCCTTCTCGCGCAACTCGCGCTGCTCACCTACGATCGCCGCGAGCACCTGCCGAAGACGGGTAGTCGGCGCGCGGGTTTCGAGCTCGTCGAGCGGCTCCGGCGCGAGCCGCGCGACGTGCTCGTCGTCGATCACCCGCAGCTCGCCGTCCTCGCCGGGAAGTCCTCGTACGCGCACCAGATGGCGAACGTCGACATCTTCGCGGCGAGCGGCGACCCGCGCGGCGTGCGAGAAGGCTTGCGCGAGCGCTGGCGAGCGCTGTTCGCGGCGCACCACTTCTCGAAGGTCGTCATCGACAACGATTTCTACGTGTTCCGGCCCGAGCTCGAGGCCCATTACCGCCGAGTCGAGGACCTGCCGATTCGCCCCGGTGTTCTCCTGGCGGTCACCGGCGCCGAGATCGGCCCACGCCAAGTCTACGTGCCGAGATGAGCGACGGCCGGACTAGGGCACGAGGTGATAATCGTAAAGATTGCCGGTCATCATGAGCAGGCTGAACACTTGCCAGCACATGTTGAAGTAGTAGCTCGGCGGGAACATGTCTTTCGTCGTGAGGAGGCCGTACACGTCGTTCACGAAGGCCTGATGCCCCGCCGAGCTCATCGCGCCGACGCCGGCGCCGCCGACGAAAAGCGCCGACTGCGCGGGGAGTGGGTTCTCCGGTCGCGCCATGCCGTCGAGGTTGTAGCCGTCGACGATCATGCTCGCGCCGATGCCGCTGAAGAAGCTCGTCGTCTTGTCGAGGTACGCCTTCGCGCGCTCGTCGCCGTAGTCGCACCAGTCTTGAGCGATGCGGAAGGGCATGCGCGCCGAATCGTATTGGTAGTGCTGGGGCGCGCCCATGAACGGCGAAGCGGGGCGCCCCGCGTCGTCGGTCCACGCCGGGACGAGGCCGTTCGACGCGTTCCCGAGCGCGGTCGTCAGCGTGCTCGCGAGCATCGCGTAGTTCTTTTCGATGACGCGGTTCCACTCGGCGACCTTACCCGTCACGATGCCGAAGCGGCGATACTGGTTGGGCGCGAAATACGAGGGATTGTGCGCCACCGTCGCGCCCCACGAGTCGCCGGCGACCAAGAGCTCGCCGCGGCCGTGATCGACCTCGTGGTTCCAGATCTTGTCGATCTGCGACTTGGCGACGTCGAGGTACGGCATGCCGAGAGTGCCCCCGCCGCCCCACTTCTTGTCGGCGAGAATCAGCGCCCACGCCATGTCTTCGTCGGCGTCGGTGGCCGCGCCCATGCCGTCCATCGGCACCTGACCGTCGGGGTTGACCTTCCAGTTCATGAGGCCGTTCTGGTTCAGGTGGAGCTGCGAGTATTTCCAGAACGCGTCGAACATCGCTTGGTCGTCCATGACGACCGCGAAGATCATTCCGTAGCCGATGCCCTCGGACACGGTGGTGTCGCCTTCGTTGGCGGGGCGGCGCACGCGCAAGAATCCGCCGGCGCCTTCGGACGTGACGAGTTCGGTCTTCCAGCGGTTGTACGCCGTGCGCGCGAGCTCGTAGTTCGCGCCCGTCGGGTACGTACAGCGCGTGCTCCGGTAGCCCTGCGGAAAGCGGTACGGAGGTCCGGGCACCGGCGCCGCGCCGCCCGAGCCGCCCTGAGGTGCCGCGCCCGAGCCGCCGTTCGGGAACGTGCCGCCCGCGCTCGTGCCGCCCTGCGGTCCCGCGCCGCCCGTCCCGGTGCCGCCGTTGCTGCCGCCCTGGCCGACGGCCGCGCTTCCGCCGGAAGCGGCACCGGTTCCAGACGTCCCGCCCGAGAACGCGCCGCCCGTGATCGCCGAGCCGCCCTGTCCGGTGTTACCGGTTCCCGACGCGCCGCTGTTCGAAGCGCCGGAGTCGTCGCCGTCGTCGCTACCGGTGTCGGCCTTGAGCGCTTCGCAACCGGAGAGCGCGGCGATCGACGCAAGGATGGGGAGCCAGGCGCGTGCGAACAAGAAATTCGAATATGACACGGAGTTCGCTGATCGACGGGCGATTCGCGACATCGAGCTCACGATTCGCCGAACGCCGCAGGATTTCTCGGTGTTCGGCGACTTCGCGCCGGTGGTCGCGCGCGGAGTGCACGCGCGGTTTGGTAAATTTTTCCGATCCGAGCGTCACGCGCGCGTGCGTTCGAACGGGCGGCCTGATCGTTTCGCGTAACACCGGCGCCGTCGAACTACTGGCCCGCGACGAGCTTCGCGATGGTCTGAAGCTGCATGTTGGTGGTCCCTTCGTAGATCTTTCCGATCTTCGCGTCGCGATAGAATTTCTCGACGGGGTACTCGCGCGTGAAGCCGACGCCGCCGAGCAGATCGACGGCTTGCGATGCCGTGTGCTCCGCCGTTTCCGAAGCGAAGAGCTTCGCCATGGCCGCTTCCTTCACGAAGTCTTTGCCGGCGTCCTTCAGGCGCGCAGCGTTGTAGACCATGAGACGCGCGGCCTCGATCTCCATCGCCATGCGGGCGAGCTGGAATTGCACGCCCTGGAATTCGACGATCGATTTTCCGAATTGCTTGCGCTCGCGCACGTGCGCGAGCGCGCAATCGAAGGCGCCCTGCGCGAGGCCTAGCATCTGCGCGCCGATGCCGATGCGCCCCTCGTTGAGCGCGAGGATCGCGATCTTGTAGCCGCGCCCGACTTCCCCGAGCACGTTGCCCGCGGGCACCTCGCACTCGTCGAGCACGAGCTCGCAGGTGCTCGACGCGCGGATGCCGAGCTTGTTCTCTTTCTTGCCGACCGAGAACCCGGAGAACCCCCGCTCGACGAGGAACGCGGTGATGCCCTTGTAACCCTGCGACGGATCGACGTTCGCAAAAACGATGAAGAGCGAGCTCTCGGCGGCGTTCGTGATCCAGAGCTTTCGCCCCGTGAGCACCCAGCCGTCACCGCGCCGCTCCGCGCGTGTCTTCAGCGCGAACGCGTCGGAACCCGAGCCGGCTTCGCTGAGCGCGTACGAGCCGACCCATTCGGTCGCGAGCTTCGGCAGGTAGCGCGCCTTCTGCTCGTCGTTGCCCCAGCGGAGGAGCGCGTTGTTGACGAGCGTGTTCTGCACGTCGACGACGACGGCGACGGACGGATCGACCTGCGCGAGCGCCTCGACGGCGAGGATGGCGTTGAAGAAGCTCGACTCCGAGCCCGAGTGCACGCTCGGGATCTCCACGCCCATCACGCCGAGCTCGAACAGCGCGGGGACGAGCGCCGTGTCGAGCGCGCCGTGCTCGTCCATCGACGCGACCCTCGGCCCCACGCGTTCGCGCGCAAAACCGAGGATCGTGTCGAAGAAGAGCCGTTCGTCGTCGCTGAGGGTGGTGAGAGGAGAGGTCACGGTGACGACTCTATCACCGTGACCTCTCGCACCGCGGCTACGCCGTTGGGCGTGCCGTGGTCATGGCAAAGGGGCACCCTCGTGCAGCGCTCTCACCGATTGCAGAAGACGTTGATGAATACGACGTAGTTGTTCTGAGTGCTCCACGCGGCTCCGTTCCAATGAGCCTTGGCGTCAAACGTGCTGTAAGCCCCGGTGTAGCCGGCGGTAGAACCTCCGGTGACGGCGCTGCATACGGCGTTTGCGTTGGTGCCGTTGTACGCAACCTCGAGGCCGTTCACGCGCACGCTGCTGCACGTGGTCTGCGTCGCACCGAACGTGAGCTGCGTGCAGGTGAGCGTTCCGCCGGGCACCTGGAACGCGACGGCCCCGGAGCCCGATGAGCCCGTCGAACCCGTCGGGCCGGTGGGTCCGGTCGCGCCAGCTGACCCCGTCGGTCCGGTCGGACCCGTTGCGCCGGCTGACCCCGTCGGTCCGGTCGGACCCGTTGCGCCGGCTGACCCCGTCGGTCCGGTAGAACCCGTTGCGCCAGCTGAACCCGTCGGTCCGGTCGGACCCGTGGAACCGATCGCGCCGCCCGGACCCGTGGGACCCGTGG
>DASUTR010000006.1:0-9809 GCA_036374535.1 Polyangiaceae bacterium | reverse complement strand
CTCCGACGGGCACGACCTCGGGCGAGGTCGTCGCGCGAACGTTCAGCATCACGCCGGCGCAAGTTGCAGAGCTCAAGGGCGGCCAGATGTACGTGAACATCCACTCCATGAACTTCATGAACGGCGAGCTCCGCGCACAGCTCCTGCCCGGCGCGGTGATTCGCAGCGGAACGCTCTCGGGCGACGAAGAAGTGCCGGCGAACTCCTCGCAGGGAACGGGGCGCGCCGTTGCGGTCCTCTTCCCGAGTGGAACACGCGCCGCCGTCTCGGTGAATTGGTCGGGGCTCACGGGGCCGGCGAACGGCGGACACGTCCACGGTCCCGCGGCGCCGGGAGAAAACGCCGACATCGTCTTCGACCTGCATCCTGCGGCGGCGACGAGCGGCGCGGTCACGCACGCGCTCTGGCCCATCACGACCACGCAGGCGATGGACCTTCAATCGGGCATGACGTACGTGAACATCCACACCGCGATGTACACCGCGGGCGAAGTTCGCGCGCAGCTCCTGCCTGCGTGCCCCTAGGACGGGCCCGACAGGCTCGTTCCCGGCGCAAATCGCAATACTCAGTTGGCCGACGGCCTTGCGCCCGGAAACGGATTCGAGATCGATCGATCCTCCCGAGCTTTCGTGAAACCACGCGAAGGTGCGTCGCTCATTCGTTGACGCTCGCAGCGCGCTTACGTTATCGCCGATTGGTCTCGGGCTCGGTGAGCTCGAGCCTGGAGGTAACAGGTATGTTTGGAATGGTTATCCGTAAGGGCATGAGGTCGGGTGTGGCGGTCGGAGCGGCGGCGCTCGGCGGTTCCCTAGTTTTTTCAGGGTGCGCGCTCGGTACCGGGGAAGAGGCGGCAGGTGACGAGAGCGTCGGAACGATCAGCGACGCCTTGTTTTGTCCGGGTCCGACGGCGTTCTCGGCGACGGCCTCGGCCGGCGCGATTCAGCCCGCCGGCAACGCGATCGACGGGAGCACCGGCACGCGTTGGGAAAGTGCGTGGGCCGACAATCAGTCCATCACGATCGACTTGAACCAGATCATCAACTTGGCCGCGGTGACGCTGAACTGGGAAACCGCCTGCGGCAGAGACTACGACATCGAGATGGCCGGGGACTCAGGCACGAACTGGTCGACATTCGCGACAATCCGCGGAAATACGCAGGCGGGCGTGGTCACGCACGAGGGCTGGGGTCACAAGATTCGGTACGTGCGGATGAAGGGCATCACGCGCTGCACGCAATACGGATTTTCGTTGTGGGAGTTCGGCGTCAACCGGCCGTCGACGAAGTGCTACCTGGATTCGGACCGTGACAACCAGGGCCTGGCGTCGGCGGTCAGCGAGGTTTGCGCGTCGTGCCCCGCGGGGCGCGTGCAGAGCTCGAGCGACTGCTACGACAGCAACGCGAACGCGAAAGCCGGACAAACGAGCTACTTCACCACGCACCGCGGCGACGGCAGCTTCGACTACAACTGCAACGGAGTCTTGGACAAGCAGACGGTCACCTCGCTCTCGGGTTGCGCCGCCGGCTCCGTCTACCCGAACTGCATTCAAGCGACCGGTGTGCGGCCTCTCGTCGCCTGTGGCGCGACGGTTCCGATCGTTGCGTGCGCAGCCGTTCCGCTCGGAGGGCCCGGTTCGGGCGGGAACTGCTCGGGAGTGAGTTTGCCTGGACCGAAGCAGCCGTGTCGGTAGCTACGAGACTGGTGGGCGGGACAGGGCTTGAACCTGCGACATCCGGCTTGTAAGGCCAGCGCTCTACCGCTGAGCTACCCGCCCGGAAGCGGCCGCCAGCATATCACGCTCGGCGCGATCGGCATCTTGCCTTCGGGCGGGTGACGGCCGGCCGAACGGCGGCCCTTCGGGCGGAGCGTGGCGCCCGGCCGCGCTAGCGATTCGATGGCGCCGGTCCTACGCTTCGTTCGTGAAGCTTCGGCGGCACGTGGTCGTGATCGGCGGCGGCTTCGGTGGGCTCGCCGCGGTCAAAAAGCTCAAGCGCGAACCGGTGCACGTCACGCTGGTCGATCGCTCGAACCATTACCTGTTTCAACCGCTGCTCTATCAGGTCGCGATGGCGGGACTCGCTCCCGCCGAAATCGCCGTGCCGATCCGCAGCGTGCTCCGCGATCAAGAGAACGCCAAGGTCCTTCTTGCCGACGTCACGCACGTGGATCTCAAGGCGCGCCTCGTCCATACGCGCGAGATCCCGCCCATCAGCTACGACTACCTCGTGCTCGCGTACGGCGCGCAGAACTCGTACTTCGGCCACGACGAATGGGCCAAGGTCGCACCCGGCCTCAAAGACCTGGACGACGCGATCGAGATCCGCCGGCGCGTGCTCACGGCGTTCGAAGCCGCCGAGCGGGAGGAGGACCCGGTCGAGCGGCGCCGTCATCTGACGTTCGTCGTCATCGGCGGGGGTCCGACCGGCGTCGAGCTCGCTGGCGCCATCGCGGAGCTCGCGACGTTCGTCTTGGCGCGCGATTTCCGCAGCATTCGTCCCGACGCGACCCGCGTCGTGCTCGTCGAGGGGAACGAGCGCGTGCTCTCGTCGTTCGATCCCGAGCTGTCGGCGCGTGCCGAGAAGAGCCTGTGCCAAATGGGCGTCGAGGTGCGCAAGAAGACGCGCGTCACCGCCATCGATGCGGCGGGCGTTTTCTGCGGCGGCGAGCGCATCGAATCGTCGACGGTGCTCTGGGCCGCGGGCGTGAGCGCGAAGCCGCTCGGCGCGACGCTGGGTGTGGAGATGGATCGCCAAGGCCGCGTCGTCGTGCGCGACGATTGCTCGATACCCGAGCACCCGGAAGTGTTCGTGATCGGCGACGCGGCGCGCTTCGTTCCCGAGGGCGACGAGGAGCCCTTGCCCGGCGTGAGCCCGGTCGCCATGCAGCAGGGGCGTTTCGTCGCGCGACAGATCGCGCGCAGCGTCGCCGTTCCCGAAAAGCCGCGCGAGCGCTTTGCGTACCGCGACAAGGGCATCATGGCGACCATCGGTCGCAGCCGCGCCGTAGCGCGCATCGGTGCCTTGAAGCTTTCGGGCTTCGTTGCGTGGGTCGCGTGGCTCCTGCTCCACATCATCTACCTCATCGATTTCAGGAGTCGCATCGTCGTGCTTCTCCGTTGGGCCTGGCAGTACGTCACGTACGAGGTCGGCTCGCGGCTCATCACGGGCCATCGGCTCGAGGCCGGCGCTCCCGCGAGCGCGCGGGAGTCGGGCTCGCGCCCGGCAGCGACGGCGACGCGCGAGCCTTCGAAGTCGCTGAGTCCGTGAAGTGAGCGCCGTGCGCGGCGGTGAAGTGCGAGCGGACGCTTGTGGGCGAAGGTGCGAGGTTGGCCGACTTAGTCGTGTGTCGCGAGCGCGCGCGTGAGAAATGCGCGAGCGACCCGCCACGTAGGATGGCGGAGACGCGGCAAACATGGCGGAACAGCGCAGGCTTCGGGGCTTTCGAGGGATCTCACTCATTGCACTTGCGATCGTCGTCGGTTGCGGCGGCGGTAACGACGGTGAAGGAGGAGGCGACGACGACTCGAGCGCGGGAAGCGGCGAGGAAGGCGGAACGAGCGGCTCCGGCGGCTCGGCGACGGGCGGCGCCGCGACCGGCGGGAACGAGACGGGCGGCAACGATACCGGCGGCTCGAGCACTACGGGCGGAAGGGGCGGGAGCTCGGGCAGGGGTGGCTCGGCGGGTACGGCCACCGGCGCCACTGGTCCGGCGCTCGATCGCATCGAAGAGGCGTGCGAGGTGGATTGCGCGGCTCAATACGAGCTCGAATGCGCCCCGGCGAACGGCAACGTCCTCACCTGCAAGGCGAACTGCGCGGCGCAGACGGGACAGCTCGGCGATTTTTGCCTGGGCGAGTACGCCGATCTCGTCGAATGCAAGGGTGCCGGCGGCTACGAGTGCGTGACGACGTACCCGTACCCGAGCTCCACTTGCGCGAGCGAGCAGCTCGCGTTCCAGACGTGCGCTCAGGATCTCGGCTGCAAGCGTTCTTGCAAGAAATCGGTCGACGAGGGCTGCACGTCGATGACGCTCGACGCTTGCATCGAAGCGTGCCTGGCGAAGGGTGACGCGCTGCCCGCGGACTGCGCATTTCGTTGGGACAGCATCGCCTTCTGCCAGGTCACCGGTGATGGCGCCTGCGTCGACGGCGAGCTCGCGACGCCGGCCGCGTGCGCGTCGTCCGTGATGTACGTCGCCGAGTGCATTTCGGAAGAGTCGACGGACAATCTGTGCGAGGGCTGGTGCTGGGCGGCGAACACGCTCGGCTGCGGCGGCACGGACTGCGCGACCGACTGCTCGACCAAGCTTGCCGATACGACGTGCGGCGCGCAATGGTCGGAGCTTCTCGACTGCGCGCTATTCTTCAACGACGCGGCGTGCGAGGGGGACACGTTCATGGCGAACGGGATTTGTGACAGCGAGGTCACGGCGTACGAAATGTGCGTCGCCGGCGGCGGCATGTAGGCCCGAGAAAAGGCTGGTGACGACGCCCGGGCGGGCTCGCTACGCTCGTCAAGATGGCCTCCGAGGTGCATACCTTCCACGCGCTCGCGTTCGTGGAAAACTTCTCGCTGAAGGACCTCGCGCCGTTCTACCCGGAAGCCAAGCGCGTTCACCAGCATCTCGAGTACCCCGCGGCCGCCGGCGGGACCGTCTTCCTCTACAGCTTCGGCGCCGTCGTGTTTCACAACATGGGGCAGGCAGGACGCGAGACCGAGCTCTTGCGGCTACGCGGTACGCCGATGAACACGAGCGACGCGCGCGTCATCTCGGACGAGTTCGTCGTGCGCGAGGTCCCGGGGGCACGGCCGGAAGTGGGGGTGAGCTCGCTCATCGTCGACGAGCTCAACGCCGAGCGCGCGAGCATGGTCGCGCTCACCGTCGCGCAGAGCGTGGCGATGGAATACTACGAGCGCATCGTGGACCAGATGTTCGTGGACACGAGCCGCTTCGCCGAGCGGCTCGAGGAATCGGGCAACATGTCGATTTTGACGGGAAAGCTCCACAAGTTCATCGGGCAGGCGATCAGCACGCGGAGCGAGGTGCTTTCGGTGCTGCACCTGCTCGACAAGCCCGATGTGGTCTGGGACGACCCGGGCGCGGAGCGCATCTACGAGGAGATGCGCTCCGACCTCGATCTGGTCGACCGCTACTCGGCGCTCGAGCTGAAGCTGCGGAGCGTGCAGGAAGCGCTCTCGCTCGTCACCGACGTTGCGCGCGATCGCCGCCTCGTGCTCCTCGAAGCGGCGATCGTCCTCTTGATTGTCTTCGAGATCGTGCTGAGCTTCATCAAGCCCTGAGCTCAGAGCGAGACGACGTTCGTTGCGCCGTCGGCGCCGACGCGTAGCGCCACCGGCTGCTCGCCGCGGAAGACGAGCAGCGCCGCCGTTTCCGAGAGCACGGGGACGAGCTCGCCCGTCGTGGGACCGCCGAAGTCGGGCGTATCGAACACGATCGTGTCCTTGGTGTTCGGGAGCTCGGCGAGCGACGCGACGCGCAGGCGCGTTTCTCCGAGGGCCCCGCGGTAGAGAAACAGCGTCTTTTCGCCGAGCGCGCCCGTCGTCCAGAAGTACTGTGGCTCGATGCCGGCGATTTTGGCTTCGTTCGTCTTGCAACCGTCGGCCGAGCAGTCGATGCGTCCGACCGTTGCGCCGCCGTCCGCCTTTTGCGCATAGGTGAGGCTCGCACCGTTCGGCGTACAGACGAGGTCGGACTCGGTCGCGCGTGCGAACGGCAGCGTCGCTTCGGCCGCCTTCGTCCAGGCGCCGTTGCGGTAGAGCGTGACGGTGACCGCCGTCTTACCTTCGCCCGCCGTGGGCTGGGCGCGACCTTGATCCTTTCGGCCGCCGAACACCGCCACGGCGAGCTCGTCGCCGCGCCGGCAGGTGTGAATGGTCCCCGTGAACGCGCCTTCGAGCGTCCGCGGCGCCGAGGCGCGCCCGTTCGCGACCGACACCACGACGAGGTTCGTGCCGCCTTCCTTGGGCGTCAAAAATACGATCTGATTGCCGAGCGCCAGCGGATCGCCGACGGGGGTCGGGATCTTCAGGGGGACGTCCTTCGACGCCTTGTTGTCCTTGAGCTCACGAACGACGTAGCCGTCGTCCTTCGCCGCATCCTTCGATTTGGCCGATTTCGCCAGGGCTCTCGCTTGCTCGAGCGACGTCGGCAATGACGGCGCCGCGCCCGAAACGTCTTCCTTCGCGGCGCGTTCGACCACGGCTCCCTCGCGTACGAGCCGTCCGGTTCGACCGCCGACGGGCGAGACCTCTCCCGTCGCAAGGTCGTACGCGACGAGCCCCTGCTCGGTGAGCCCGGCCACGTACACACCCTTCGAATCGGACACGACGTCGATGCTCTGTGGCGGAAGCTCGGGCACCTTCGGATTTTCCGCGAGGCAGCGCACCTTGGTGAAGTCGGGAGTAAACTCGCAGCCGAGCGGGCGCGAGCGACCTTCGGCCGCTTTGAGAACGACCACCGCTCGGCCGTCGCTCGTGAGCACCGGTCCCGCGACGCGCATGGGCTTCGCGCTGAAGCTCTTCCAGCTCTTTGCATCCACCACGGGCGGGGCAGCGGCCGGCGGTGCGGCGACGCCGGGCACCGCCACGAGCTCGAGCTCGGCGGATTTGGCCGATTCCCAGAGCTCGGTAGCGACGGTGAGCAGCGAACCGTCGGCCGGGAGTTTGCAGCTACCTTTCTGATCGCTACAGCCGAGTCGGTCGTGAAGCTTTCGTTTCAAAAGCCCCGTCTTGCCCGACTTGTCGAGTGAGGCGTAGAGGTCGTCGGCCGGTGCGGAACAGCGGGCCGGCCACGCGTCCTTGGACGCCCCCGGGCCCGGGCTCGCCAGCTGGTACTGCCGCAGCTTTTGGGCACGCTCGGCGAGGGGGCTCGTGGCAGCGGGCCCAGCGATGCACGTCGCGAGCGCGCTCCACGACTTGGACGCGTCGCCGCTCTCGCATCCGAGGAGAGCGAGCGAGGCCACACCGAAGACACCCATCCGTACCGATGCTTTGTTGTCCATCTTTCGAGACTACACCCTCACATCCCAGCAAAACGGGGTGTAGTTTTCCAGTGTCGGAACCGTCGAAGCGCGCCGCGCCGTCGGAACTACAGCGATCCGCCGTTCGACGTGCCGCCGTTCAACGTTCCGCTCGTGTTCCCGAACGCGCCGGTACCACCGCCGAACGTACCGCCGTCGCTCGTGGTGCCTCCGCCGAAGGTTCCGCCCTCGAGCGTGCCGCCGGTGTTGCCGACGGCCCCCGTTCCTCCGTCCGGCGCCGCGCCGCCCGTGATCACGCCGCCGAGCCCGCTTTCGCCGCCGTTGCCCGTGCCACCGAACCCGCCCGTGGTCGTGCTGCCGCCTCTCGGCTCCGGCCCTCCCACCGTGGGCACGCTCGGCGGGAAGCTCCCGCCGGTGCTCGGCTCGCAGCCGGGGCAATTCTCGTCATCGTCCGAATCGCCGCACGCTACCGCGCCGCACACGGCGAGAACGCTTCCAAAACCCAGAATGGCGCCACGCAGGGACATCGACGGATGTATTGCAATCGATGTGCCGAAGAGTGCGAGTGCGCCGAGAAGTCCGGAGCAGCGTCGCGGAATTCCACCACCCGTCATCGCGCTCGAAGGGCGTGGGCGCGGCGACCCGCGGGCAGGCTAGGGGAGGGTCAGTGATTCATGCAGTCGACCTGCAGGATCAATCGATTGAGCAAGCTGTAGCCGGCGTCGGTATTGCGAAGGCCCGCGGACCACTCCGCCATCTCGCCGCGGAGGAGCCGTAGTGCGTTGCGCTGCTCGACAGAAAGGCGCGAATAGCGCGGGTGTGCCGCCGCAATGGCGATCTCGGAGTCGGCGACCTCGAGAACCCACGCAATGTCTTTCGGGTTGGCGCGCGTAGCAGCTACCACCTGCGTTACGAACTCGGCGAAGAGCACGCCGTAGCCATGCCGCGACGGCGGCGCGTCGGAAAGGCGCGCCTTGGCGCGCGAGAGCGCCGTTGCCGTGAGCGCCTCGGTGACGACCGAGAGTCCGCGGTAGAGGCGCCGGCGCGCTCGGACGAGCTCGTTAAAGTCGACGCGAGCGGGCGCGAGGAGGTGCCGCGCTTCCGCGATGTGCGCGCGCGCCGCGAAGCACACGTCGGTGAGGAGATCGTCCGTGCGCCTCACGTCGGCGGCGCGTACGGCGTGGTTCGCGTCGCGTCCGACGACGCGCAACGCTTCGCGCGACGGCTCGAGCGCTTCGTGCACGTCGCTGAGCGTGATGCGCACGAGCGCGAGACGAAGGTCGAGAAACTCGGCGAGGGCGGGATCGGGCGGCGTTTTCGGGGACGGGAGTAAGCTCGGTTCAAGAGCACTCTGGCGGTGCGGCATCACCGACTGGTTGAGCAAGCGCCGCGCCACCACGAGAGCGACGCGTTTCCGCGCACTTGCGCGAGTGCGCGTCTCTTCGCGGGACGTTCGTCTGCACAAGTCGTCTCAAACGAAGATCGCCGAGACGTGCAAATGCGTTTTCCGTTGACGACTGCTAAACTTCGAGTAAACTGCCGCGCTCCAATGTCGAAGTTCATGCGATCCAGTGTCCACGCCGGCGGCGACCGGCAAGGCACCAAGCCCTCCCCGGTGGAGGCGCTCGCCTAGGCGCTTTTCCCGCTTCTTTTCGCGGAAAAAGCCGCCCGGGTTCTCGCCTCGGCGGCTTTCGTCATTTCAGGGGTCCCGCCGTGCTCGCGGTGTCTGCGTGTTGCGACGAGTGTGTTCACGGAAGTGCCGCACACGACGGGAGAGGTGTGTCCATTCGAGTCTTTGAAATCGTATTGATCGCGCATCGCGCCCATTGGCCGAGGCAGTCGTGCTCGTGACGACGGAGTGAAGGTTCGAATCCTTCGTTGCGCACCGCAGGTGACACCTGCGAGCTCATTTTCGAAAAAAAGGCACGGTTCCGCGCGCCGCGGACTTCGTCGAAGTCTCCGCTGCGCGTCCGGCTGCCGCGTCCCTGGAAGTGCGCCGTGGTGGTCACACGCGACCCGTGTCGTCGGTTCGACTCCGACATCCGAACGATCAACTCGGATTAGCTCAGTTGGTTAGAGCAAGGAACGACCTCGAAAAGTCGTAACGTCCAAACAGGTTCCGAGAGCTCAGCATTCCACGTCGCGTCGATGCGCAGCGTCGCATCGACGCGAACTCCTTCGCTGACCGATCCGAGAGCGCTCGACGGCAGGCGACGGCCATCGCAGCGGCGACCGCCCGAGCCCCCCGAAGAAGCCCTCTCGCTTTCGATCGCTCCGCGAGGAGCCGCGACGCCGAGCGCGAATCGCGCGAAACCCCGCTCCCGCCGGATCGGGGCGGAGCGCGGTGCCCTCGCCGTCGGGAATGCCGCTCTCGGAGCCGCCTATTTGCGGCGCGAGTGCGCCCGAAGAGTTTCGACCTCGCGCCGAGGTCGACCGCCAGCCGACGGAATCGGCGTGGAGGCAGCAGTCATGTTCAAGATTCTCAACGTCGAGCTCAACGAACGGGTGGTTCTCTTCGAGAACGGCCTGCCGTGTCGCGCGCTCGGGCCGGGCCGTCACTTCCTTTGGGGACGGCAGCTGACCGAGCAGCGCTGGGATACGGACAGGCTCGTGTTCCGCGCGCTCGCCGAAGTGCGCGAACGTTTGCCGCGTGACTGGTTCGCCGAAATCACGCTCGGGCCCCTCGAGCGCGCGGCGCTTTACCGCGACGGAACCCCGGCCGTGTTCCTGCGTCCGGGGACGCACCGCTACTGGACGGTCGACCCGTCGGTGCGGCTCCACGTCTTCGACGTGAACGAGCCGTTGCCAG
>DASUTR010000005.1:0-7661 GCA_036374535.1 Polyangiaceae bacterium | reverse complement strand
TCGAGCCCGAGCAGGAACGAGCGCTTTTGGACCGCATGCGGCATGAAGCCAAGGCCTGCGCGCGCGTCGGCCACCCGAACATCGTGCAGCTCTTCGACATGGGCGAGGAGCCGAGCCTCGGCCTCTACCTCGTGTTCGAGTACGCGAGCGGCACCACGCTCAAGGACCGCCTCGCCCAGGGGCCGCTCCAGCCCGAAGCCGCAGCCGACGTGGCCCGCGAAGTCGGCGACGCGCTTTCGACGGCGCACGAAAGCGGTGTGCTCCACCGCGACGTGAAGCCCGACAACATCATCCTCACGCCGAGGGGCAGCAAGATCGCCGACTTCGGCATCGCGCGCGTGCCGAATTCGACGCTCACGAAAAATGGCGGAATCCTCGGGACCCCCGCGTACAGCGCGCCGGAATGCATCGCTCGCGGCGAGTTTTCGGCGCAGAGCGATCAGTTCTCGCTCGCCGCGACGCTGTACGAAGCGCTCAGTCGCCGCCGTGCTTTCCCCGGAGAGGACGCGGTGACGGTCGCCGCACGCATCACGCACGAGGAGCCGCCCGGCATCGCCGAGAGCTGCGGCCTCGATCTCCACGTCGACGGCGTGCTCGCGCGGGGGCTCGCCAAGGATCCGGAGGCGCGCTTTGCCAGCGCGCGCGAGTTCGGTGACGCGCTCGCCGAAGCGCTCGGCCGCCGTTCGCGAGGGGCGCTGCCGACACTTCCGGACGAACGGCACGAGGTACTGCGACGCGCGGAGCCGCACGCCGGGGCGCGCCTGCTCGTCGGGGGAGCGGCTGCCGGAGCGCTCCTCGGCATCGCGGGTATCCAGCTCACGAGCGGCCTCAAGGAGAGCGAACGCGCCGCGCTCGCCGAGCCGGCGCGCGCCGCCACGGCAGCCGTCGCATGGCTGTCCGAGGGACCGAGCCAACGACCGGCTCCTTCGGCGAGCGTGCGCCGCGCGTCCCCGAGCCCGAGCGCCGCGCCCAAAGCCGCCCTATCCGCACCCTCGCCGTCCGCCCCTGCCCCCGCGCCGGACGCCGGCGCGACGAACGATGTCGACGCTGGCGAGTGAACGACGGCACCCGCGCGCGCGACCCCGGCGGCTCGCCGCGATCGCCGGCGGAACGCTGCTCGCCGGCGCGCTCGTCACCGGGCTACCCGTGCCGTCCCAGGCACGAGTCGTCACGCTCCGCGCGCCCGGGGACTCCATGATCCGCGTCGCCCGCTCCGATTTCGTGATGGGCTCGAGCAACGACGACGTCCACGCCGCGATTGCCCATTGTGCCACCGAGCCGCTCGGCCACCGCTGCAGCGAGCGCACCTTCACGAACGAGTTACCGAAGCTCGCGGCCTCGCTCGGCTCGTTCTGGCTCGACCGCACGGAGGTCACCGTCGAGGCCTACGAGCGCTGCGTCGAGCTCGGAGCCTGCGCTGCCCGCAAGCTCACCGGGGGCGAACGCCGGCTCGCGGCGAGCACGTTGCCGGTGACCCTGGTGAGCGCGTACGACGCCGAGGCCTTTTGCCGCTTCCGCGGCGCACGACTGCCGAGCGAGGCCGAGTTCGAGCGAGCGGCGCGCGGAACGAACGGCCGAACGTATCCGTGGGGCAACCTCTACAACTCCCGGCTCGCCAACCACGGCCGCCTTGGCCTCGAGCGGGTGGATCCGAGCGACGGATTCGAGGAGCTCGCGCCCGTCTCGTCCTTCGTCGCGGGTCGCACGCCGGACGGCTTTCTCGATCTCGCAGGGAACGCCGCCGAATGGACCAGCGACGTTTACACCGAACGCCACGGGTTGCCTCCCGAGCCGGGGCGAACCGGCGAGCGCGTCGTCAAGGGCGGGCATTTCGCGCAAGGCGCCGCGTGGCTTCGCGGGGCCGCGCGCGCCGCGCTCGACGCCGGCGAGCGCTCTCCGTTCGTCGGTTTCCGTTGCGCGCGCTCCGCGGAAGCAGCCGATCGGGGTCCATGACGCGCCTCAGGCTTCCCGTGCACGAACACGTCGCTTTCGCGCTCGTGCGACCGCACTATCCCGAAAACGTCGGTGCGTCGGCGCGCGCGCTGAAAACCATGGGATTTTACGATCTCGTGCTCGTGCGGCCGAGCCGGCTCGCGGTGCCGGAGCACGAGATGGCGTTCAAGATGTCGGTTCGCGCGTGGGACGTGCTCCACGCGGCGCGGCGCGCCGACGACCTCGACGGCGCGGTCCGAGACCGCGACCTCGTGCTCGCGACGAGCTCACACCGCGGCCTTTCGGGCGTCCTCACCGCGCGCGATGCCGCCGGCCTCGTCGTCGACGCCGCGGCCCGCGGCGAGAGGGCGGTCATCCTGTTCGGCAACGAGAAGACCGGCCTGTCGTCCGAGGACATGGGCCGCGCCACCCACCTCGTGCGCATCCCGATGGTCGGCGACCAACCGTCGATCAACCTCGCGCAGGCGGTGCAGATCGTCGCGTACGAGCTCTACGTGACGGCGCTCGCGCGCCGCGGAGCTCGCGACGCGTGAGCCAGCGACGCGGCGCCATCGCATTCGCCGCGCTCGTTTCGTTCGCGTGCGGGCCGAAAGTCGACGCACGCTTCGCCGGAGCCGAGGAGCGCGCGAACGCGACGACGCGCGCCGGACGCCACGCCGAAGCCGCGGAGCGCTGGCTCGAAGCGGCACGGCTCGCGGATTCGACGCTCGATCGCGACGAGGCGCTCTTTCGCGCCGCCTCGAGCTACGAGCGCGCGGGCCGCACGAGCGAGGCGCTCGCCCTCTATGAACGTCTCGCGAGCGGACCCGGCGAACGCGCCGCGAGAGCGACCTTCGACCGCGCCCGGCTCGTCGCAGCGACCGAGCCCGCGCGCGGTGACGCGCTGCTCGTAGCCGCCATTCGCCGCCATCCGAGCTCCGGGCTCGCGCCGCGCGCCCTGCGCGAGCACCTTGCGCGGAGCGAGGCCGAAGCTGGCGTAGGCGCAGCCCTCGACGAGTGCAGCCGGCTCGGCGCCGAGCTCGGCGCTAGCGAGCTCGACGAAACCCTGCGTTACGAGCGCGCGCGGCTACTCGAACGAACGGGCGCGCTCGCGGCCGCTCGGGAAGCGTACGTCGAGACGGCGACTCGGCACCCCTACCCCGAGGGTGCACTTTGGGACGACGCCCTCGCGAGAGCCGCAGAGCTCGAGGTCGAGCTCGGCCGACCGGTCGCGGCGATCCAATTGCTCGAGCGCCTGCTCGCCGAGCGCGAGCCATCGACGACGCTCGGAAGCTACGAGCGCAAGCGCTACGCCGAGGCGCGCTTCCGCATCGCCGAGATCGCTCGCGACGAGCTCGCCGATCCCGCGCGCGCGCGGCGCGAATTTCGGCGCGTGTTCGACGAACACCGGACGAGCCTGTTGCGCGACGACGCGCTCTGGCAGGAAGCCCTCGTAGCGGTCGAACACGGCAGTTCGACCGACGCCTGCGCGCCGCTCGCCTTGCTCGTCGAGGAGCTACCCGATTCGCGCTACGCGCCCTGCGCTCGAGAGCTGTGCGCGTCGGCCCCCGTCTCTTCACGCCCGTGCCGGATGGCCGGGCGCCGGGCTTTCGTACGGAAGCCCGCCGGCGCGGGTCACTCCTCTTCGTCGTCTTCCTCGTCCTCGTCCTCGTCGTCGTCGCCGTAGTCCTCGTCCTCGTCGAGGTCGGCGTCGCCCTCGGGCTCCTCGTCGCCTCCCTCGTCGCCCTCGGCCTTCGTGTCGGTCTTGAGATCGATACCGACCTCGCCGAGCTGGGTCTCGATGAGCTCGAGAAGCTCGTCGACGTCGTCCCCGCTCCATTCGTCGAGCACGTCGCTCAGGAACTCGTAAAAGTCGCCGTTATCGAGGCGCCGCTCGATTTCCTCGACCTGATCTTCGGTAAAGGCTTCGAGAACGTCCTCGCGAAGCGATTCCGTATCGTCCTCTTCGATGGCCTCTTGAGCCGATAGGCGGATCTGGCGCACCGCGCGTTTGTCGAGGTAGATTTCCATGTAAGATGCTCTCTGTGAGCTCGCCCGGGCACTAAACCAAGGCTCGTGTCAGAGTCAAGACCGCTCGTCCCAAGACCTTGCACCGCCGATGGCCGAGCTCTCCTCGCCTCGAGAACCCAGGAGAATTCCGCGGCTCCTCGGCCTCGCCTCGTCGTTTTTTTTCCTGGCCGTCGCAGCGCACCGGACGGCGAACGCGGAGAGCGCCCCCGCTCCGGATCGGGAATCGCTGCAATATGGCCTCGCTTTGGCGGGCGAGATCGTCGCCTCGCCGGGTGATGTTTGTCCCGAGACGAGCGAGAACCCCTGCATCCTCGGCAGCGGATTCGGCGTCGGTCTGCGTGCCGGCTACCGGGCGCCGTACGCCTGGTACGTGGGTGGCGCCTACGAATTCTCCCGGCACGATTCGTCGAATCTGCTGCGGCTCGCCATCCTGCAGCAATTCCGCGGCGAGGGCCGCTACTACTTCGACCAGGGCGACCGCGTGACCGGCTTCGTCACCGCGGCCGCCGGCTTTCTCCTTTATGGAAACGAATGGACGGCCAGTACGGCCGGCCCGTTGGCTGCCGTCGGCGCAGGCGTCGAGCTCGAGCTCTCGCCGAGCACGGTGCTCGGCGGCATCCTCACGTACCGGCTGCTCATGCCGAAAAGCTGGGTCGACGGCACCGGTGTCGAGCGCGCCAACAAGTTCTTGGGCTTCGGGTTCGCCCACCTCGTGGGGCTCGAGCTGACACTCGAGGTCCGAGAACCAATCCCCCGCTTCTGAACTTTGCTCCTGGGATGATAGCGTAGTCCTCACATGACGGTTTGCGGGCGTTGCGGTCGGCGGAACCCGGAAGCGTTGCGCTTTTGCGCGGACTGCGGGACCAGACTCGCAGGCGAGCCGGAGTCGGTGCCGCCGACGCCTCCGCGCGGGCTCGTCTCGGCGCAGGCGCTCGCCGCGACCACGCCGAGCCAGCCGCCCCCCCGCCAGCGGCCCGTCGCGCCGGAGTTCGACTTCCGTCCGAGGTCGGGCGCCGAGCCGTGCGCGCGCTGCGGTGTCGTGAACACGGCCGAGAGTCGCTTCTGCACGTCGTGCGGCAACGCGCTGCACACGCCGCCCCCGCCACCGCATGCGCCCGTCATCCAAGTCGCACCCTCGGCCGTCCAGCCGGAACCGGTCGTGGTCTGCACGCGGTGCCAGGGCACGAATCCGAGTCACACGACGTTCTGTCAGTATTGCGGCGCCAAGCTCCGCGAGCAGCCGGCACATACGGCGCCCTACGGCGCGGAGCTAAAACCGCCGGCGCCGTCCACCGACCCGCCCGCCCGGCTGGTCGTGATCGCGCAGGACGGCACACCAGGCGCCGAGCACCCCGTCCTCGGAACCGAGCTCACCATCGGCCGCGCCGAAGGCTCCGTCTCCCTGTCGGCCGACCCCTACGTCTCCCCGCAGCACATGAAGGTCACCCGGCAAAATGGCCGGTTTTTTGTGCGGGACCTAGAATCGGTCAACGGAGTATACGTGAGGCTTCGCGGCCCCGAGCCGCTCCGGCACGGAGACTTGGTTCTGATGGGCCTCGAGGTGTTACGGTTCGAGCTGGTGAGCGACGCCGAAAAAAGGCTCGGACCAGCTACGGATCGGGGCGCACGGGTCTTCGGATCACCCGCCGTACCCCGCTATGCCCGCCTCTCGCAGCACACGGTCGAAGGCGTGACGCGTGACGTGTACTACCTCACGCGCGACGAGACCGTCGTCGGGCGGGAGTCCGGCGACATCGTTTTCACGAGTGATCCGTTCATGAGCCGCCGCCATGCGACGCTCACGCGCGATCCCGCGGCCGGCACCTTCACACTGCGGGACCTCGGTTCGTCGAACGGCACGTACCTCGCCATACGCGGCGAACACGAGATCACGAACGGCGATCATCTCCGGATCGGTCAGCACCTCTTCCGGCTCGAAGTCGGTGGGGCCCAGCGATGAACGGATCCGGCTCCCCGCAAGGAGACATTCGGATCCGGCTCTTCGGGCGGACCGACGTGGGGCAAATCCGTGAGCACAACGAGGACAATTTCCTCATCGGCGACCTCACGCGCCGTTCGCGCACACTGCTCGAGAGCGACCGAGAACAACGCGTCGGTGAGTGGGGCTCGGTGATGGGGGTGTGCGACGGCATGGGCGGCGCCGCCGCCGGGGAAATCGCGAGCCAGCTCGCCGTCGACATCATCTTCGAGCGGCTTATCCAGGGAGACCCGCCGACGGAGCGCGACGCGCTCGCGCGCCGCCTGGTCCGCGCGGTCGAGGACGCCGGCATTCGCATCTTCAACGAGGCCCGCGCCGACCGAACGCGCCGCGGCATGGGCACGACTGCGACGATCGCGGCGCTGGTCGATGCGAGACTTTTCGTCGCACAGGTCGGCGACAGCCGGGCTTATATCCTGCGCGGTGACCGTCTGGTACAGGTGAGCCGCGACCAGTCGCTCGTGAACCAGCTCATCGAAGCCGGCCAGCTCACCGAGGAAGAAGCCGAGACGTTCGAGCACAACAACATCATCCTGCAGGCGCTCGGTACGGCCGAGACCGTGCAGGTGGACCTCACGTACGTCGATCTGAAGCGCGGCGACCGCTTGTTGCTCTGCTCGGACGGCCTTTCCGGCATGGTGCGCGCCGAAGAGCTCCGTGAAGTGCTCATGACGCAGCGAGACCCGCTCGACGCGTGCAAGGAGCTCACCGATCGCGCGAACCGCGCGGGAGGACACGACAACATCACCGTCATCGTCGCGGACTTCGACGGCACGGGCTTGCCGCCGAAGGAGTCGGAAGGCGAGCTCTCGTACAAGAAGTACGCGTTGCCCGACCTTCCGCCCGCCGACTCGCTGCCGAGAACCGCTCCGGTGTCCTCGCAAGCTTCGACGGCCGCGCCCCTCAGTGAAGAGGCCCAACGCGAGTCACGCCGCTTGAAGGTCGGTCACACCATGGTCGGCATTCAATTCTCCCTGCCGGAAGCCGTTCAGCGCGCGTCGAACGCGGGTTCCGACCTCGTCGAGGCACCCGAGTTCGCCGGGCAAGACGAACCGGTCTCGCTGCCCATCAGCGGCCTTCCGCCGGTCGTCGTCGGCGGAATGGTTCTAGCGACGATGATCCTCGTCGCGCTCGCGGGCTTCATGCTGCTGCGATAGTCGATTCCCGGCGATGCGCCGCGCCGTCGAAAAGCTTTCGTGGCTCGTGTTGTCGATGGCGCTCGCGAGCGTGATCGCGTTCGCCGCGCTCGCCCGCCTCTCGGACGTGGCCATCGGCCGCGTTTCCGTAATGCCCCTGCTCGTGAACCTGGACCCCCGCAACGCGCGGGATCTGGCGCTCGAGGCCGTCCGTGCCGTCGCGAGCGGCGGCGCGGAGAGCCGCCAGGGCGCCGCTGCTCTCGTTAGGCTCGGCGGCGCTGCGCTTCCGCACGTGCTCTCGACGCTCGACACGCTCGACCCGGTCGCGCGCGGGCGCGTCGCCCTCGCGCTCTTACCGGTCGCAAAGCGCATGGGTCTCGAGGAGGCCCGGCGCATCGACTCTCCCGAGCAAGCGCTCGTCTTCTGGACGCGTTTCTGGCAGGACCGCAGCGCGGATTTTCGTAGCGCGGTCGTGCGCCGCAAGGTTCAGCGGCTCGGAGACCGAGCGCTCGCCCTGCGCCAGAAAGAGGTCCTCGAGCTCGACACGTTCGCCATCCCCGAGC
>DASUTR010000004.1:0-2485 GCA_036374535.1 Polyangiaceae bacterium | reverse complement strand
TCGGCCGTCTCGCCGGCCGCCCCCGAGCACGCGCCGAGAGCCGGCAAGAGTGCGATCAGTGCCCCCCGAACGAACCCGCGCATTCCGCTACCCAATCGAGTCATGAGATTCCTCCCTAGTTGTGGGCGGCCTATTCGGCCGCGTGCTTAAGAGGCGAGGCGTGCGCAAGAGCGTTCACTTTTTCGATCGTCGTGACGAATCGCGACGGCCGGCGCGTGGTCGGCAAGCCGGCCGATGTAGTAAACATTTCAGTGACGGCGGCGCGCCGCGTTTCGCGGCGAGCTCAGCGGCCGCAGCGGCCGCGATTCGGCGCGGCGAGGGCCGCTTCGGCGGCGGCGCGGGCGACCGCCGGTGCGCTCTTGTCGTAGAGCATGGCGATGCGCTGCTTGAAGTCGGCGGGTCCGAGGTCGCGAAGCGCCCCGAGCGCGGCGACGGCGATGCCGCGTGCTTCTTGCGAGCCGTACGGATCCGCGAGCGGGGCGAGCTGTTTCGACAGCGCGTCGAGCGCGGCGTGGTCGCAGAGCAATCCGAGCGAACGCGCGGCCGCGATGCGCACGTCGAAGCGCTCTTCCTTGTCTTCGAGACGCGCGATCACGGCTTGGGTGTAGGCGCGCGCGCGGCGCCGGCCGAGAGCGCCCAGGGCTTCACGGCGGACGAGCCACGCGTCGTCCTCGAGCGCGCTTCCGAGCGCTTTGTCCGCGGCGGCGTTCGCGGGAGCGCCGCCGAGCGACGCGGCCGACACGGCGCGCACGAGCGGCCACTCGTCGTCTTCGAGCCGTTCGAGGAGGGCGGGGGTCGCGGGGCCGCCCGGCGCGCCGGCGAGAGCGCGGGCGGCGTCGGCGCGGACGCGCATTTCCGGATCGGCGAGCGCGCGCACGAGCTCGGCTTGGAACGCACGCGGATCGGCGACGGCACGCGCGGCCGCGCTGCGCACACGGGCGTCTTTATCGGCGACGATCGCCGTCGCGAGAAGGGCACGCGCGGCGGGAGAGTGCGCGGCGAGCAAGCCGGCGGGCTCGACCTGGAGGTAGCGGGTGCGAAAGTCGGCGTTGGTGCCGCCGAGGCGCGCGAGCGCGGACGAGGCTTCCTGCGCGAAGGCGGGCGCCTGAGGGCCGAGCGCGCGGAGCACGTCGAGCACCGCAACGCCGGGCGTGCTCGGATCGACGAGCACCTGGCGGATGGCGGGCGCCGCGGTGGGAAGCTTGGCGGCCCGTCCGAGCGCGGTGCGCAGCGAACGGCGGCGCGCGACGTCTTCTTGGACGAACAGCGGGACGAAGGCGCGCACGGCTTCCGCGGGCGCGATGGCGGCGAGCGTCGTCGCGAGCGACGCGAACGCGGGACCTCGCGCGGCACCGAGCGACGCGACGAGCAGCGGCGCGGCTTCCTTCGCGCAGCGGGGCAGGCGCGCCTCGGCGTGCATGCGCTGGCCCTCCACGTCGCTCTTGAGCGCCGACACGTACGCGGGGGCGCTCGTCGCGCAGGGCGCGCCGTCGAGCACTTCGAGCGCGACGCGGCGCCCGCCTTCGTCGAGCGACGGATACTTCGCTGCGATCGCGTCGAAGGCGGGTTGTCCGAGGCTCCGGAGCACTGCTTTGGCGCTCTCGGCCTTCGCGCTTCCGCCCGCGAGCGCCGCCACGAGCTCGTCGATGTTCGCCCCCGTGAGAGCGCTTTCGAGCGCTACCTCGGCGAGCGTGACCGCGCCGTCCGGCCGCTCGTCGAACGCGCTTTCGAGCGCGATGGCGAGGCAGTCGTCCTTCACGGGCGCGGGAAAGCGCGCGAGGTAGCGGGCGCCCGGCTGCTTCCAGGCGTCTTCGGGCAGCGTCACGAGAAACGCCTGCTTGTGCGTGACGACCCAGAGTTCCTTCGGTGCGACGCCCTTCTCGGGATTCGCCTTTTCGGGCCGGACGCTGAGCTCGACGCCGACCATCGGGAGCTCGGGCGGCGCGTTCATGAGCACGAATTCGCCCTTGCCGCTTCCGCCGCGGTTTTCGGCCCACGTCGTTTCGGGGTTGCCGTCGGTGAGCGCGGCGGGGTTACCCACGGCGCTCGACGCGCTCAGGGCGCGAAGCAGCGGCGCCCGCGGAGCGAGCGGCGTGCCGACGCGGGCCGCCGTGATGCGCGGCGCGCGCTCGCGTTCGGCGGCGGAGAGCCGCTGGACTTTGGCGGGACGCAGCGTGAGGTCGCGCGCGTCGAGCATCCGCGGCGCGAGGATGCTCGGGCGGCCGCACAGCGTCACGTCCTCGCGCTGCTCGCCGACGAGAATGCGGCGCGCGCCCGTTTCGTCCGCTTCCGAGACGACGACCATCCCGCCCGAGCGCAAGCCGTCCTCACCCTGCGCGAATCCGGTGACGCCGGCGAAGAGCACGGCGGGCGCGGTGCCCGCGAGCGGCGCGACCACGACCGCTTCGAAGCTGCGCGCCGGCACGTCGCTCGGCACGGTGACGACGATCGCGCGGCGCCCCGCGCCGATCCCCACCACGGCGAG
>DASUTR010000003.1:0-3726 GCA_036374535.1 Polyangiaceae bacterium | reverse complement strand
GTCGCGACGAGCTCGCTCGAGCTCGGGCTCGACATCGGCGCGATCGAGCTCGTCGTGCAGATCGAGGCGCCGCCTTCGGTGTCCGCCGGCATCCAGCGCATTGGCCGCGCCAATCACCACGTCGGCGGCAATCCGCGCGGGCTCATCTTCCCCAAACATCGAGGCGACCTCTTGGCCTGCACCGAGGCCGCGCGGCGAATGCTGAAGGGCGCCATCGAGACGACCCGCTACCCGAGGAACGCGCTCGACGTACTCGCGCAGCAGATCGTAGCCATCGTCTCGAGCCAGGACTCGATCGGCGTCGCCGAGCTGTTCGACCTCGTGCGGGGAGCCGCGCCCTACGCCGAGCTGAAACGCGAACAGCTGGAAGCGGTGCTCGACATGCTCTCCGGCCGCTACCCGTCGGACGAGTTCGCCGAGCTCAGGCCGCGCATCACGTGGCACCGCGAGACGGACCAACTCGTGGCGCGCAAGGGAGCAAAGAGCATCGCCATCGCGAACGCCGGTGTCATTCCGGATCGCGGTCTTTACGGCGTCTTTCTCGCGAGCAGGGACGAGCGGACGAGCCGGCGCGTCGGCGAGCTCGACGAAGAAATGGTGTTCGAAGCTCGCGAGGGCGAGATCTTCGTCCTGGGTGCCAGCAGCTGGCGCATCGAAGAGATCACGCCCGACCGCGTGCTCGTGAGCCCGGCCCCGGGGCAACCCGGAAAAATGCCTTTTTGGCGCGGCGACGGCCTCGGTCGGAGCTTCGAGCTCGGGCGCGGCATCGGCGAGCTCTTGCGCAAGGTCGCGCGTGCGTCGAACGACGCGGCCGAACGCCTGCTGACGGACGGCGGGCTCGACGCGCGCGCGGCGAAGAATCTCGTGCGGTACGTGCGCGACCAGGACGAGGCGCCGAACGAGGTGCCGACCGATCAGCGCCTGGTCGTCGAACAGTTCTTGGACGAGGTCGGCGACGTTCGCGTGTGTTTACTCTCGCCGCACGGGGCGCGCGTGCACATACCGCTCGCGCTGTGCATGCAAGAGAAAGCCCGGCGCGAGCTCGAGACGGCGCTCGAGGCCGTGTGGAGCGACGACGGGATCGTATTTCGCTTTCCGGAGCGCGACGAGCCGCCGGACCTCTCGCAGCTCTTGCCGGGTCCCGAAGAGGTCGAGGACTTGCTTCTCCATGCGCTCGCGGACACACCGTTGTTCGCGGCCCATTTCCGCGAATGCGCTGCTCGCGCGCTCCTGCTCCCGCGGCGAACCCCGCAGCGCCGAACGCCCCTGTGGGCGCAACGGAAACGCTCGGCGGGGCTCCTCGCCGTCGTTTCGAAGTACCAGTCGTTCCCGATCGTGCTCGAGACGTACCGGGAATGTCTTCAAGACGTGTTCGACGTGCCGGCGCTGACGACGTTGCTCACGGAAATCGCGCAGCACAAGCTCAAGGTCGTCGCCACGCGCGTCGACAAGCCGTCGCCTTTCGCCGTGAGCCTCTTGTTCAACTACGTCGGCAACTTCATGTACGACGGGGACGCGCCGCTCGCCGAGCGCCGGGCCGCGGCGCTCAGCATCGACCCCACGCAACTTCGCGAGCTGCTCGGTGAAGCCGAGCTCAAGGACCTGCTCGAGCCGGACGCCATCGAAGAGGCCGCCGCGCACGCCGCGCGCAAGCAGTACCGGCCGCGTCACCCGGACGAATTGCACGACCTCTTGTTGTTCGTCGGTGATCTGTCGCGGGCCGAGCTCCGCGAGCGGCTCGGCGAGACCCACGACGCGCTGCTCGAGCCGCTGCTCGACTCGCGGCGCGCGCTTGCCGTGCGAATTGCCGGCGAGGATCGGGTGATCGCCGTCGAGGACGCCGCACGATTTCGCGACGCCGTGGGCATCATGCCGCCGCCGGGCGTTCCGAGCGCGTTCCTGACGCCGGTTCTCGATCCGCTCTCCGACATCGCGCTTCGCTACGCCCGCACGCACGGTCCGTTCTCGGTCGCCGAGCTCGCTCGGCGCTACGCGCTCCCCGAAGACAAGCTCCGCGAGTGCCTGGATCGCGCCGTCGCGCGCGGGCGCCTGCTACGCGGCGAGCTGCACCCGCGCATCGCAGGTACGACCTATTGCGACGCCGACGTGATGCGCGCGATCAAACGTCGCTCGCTAGCGAGCTTGAGAAAGCAGATGGAGGCCGTCGATGGCGCGACGTACACGCGCTTCCTCCTGCGCCTCCACGGCATCGGCGAGAATGCGCGTGGGTTCGAGGCGCTCCGCAACTCGCTTTCCCGCCTCGAAGGAGCGCCCGTCGACCTCGCGTCGCTCGAGCGGGAGATTCTGCCGGCGCGGGTGCGCGGCTTTGCGGCGTCGGACCTCGACGCCCTGCTCGCGTCGGGAGAGCTCGTCTGGCGGGGCATCGAGCCGAGCGCGCAAGGCGCCGGGCGCATCGCGCTCTACTTCCGCGACGGCTTCGACGCGCTCGCCCCTCCTCCGACGCCGGTCGAGAGCCCTCTCGCGGAAAAGATTCGTGCCGCGCTGCGCGACCGCGGCGCCGCCTTCTTCCACGACATTCAGCGGGCCGTCGGTGATTTTCCGCCGGACGTGCTGAACGCGCTGTGGCAGCTCGTCTGGGCGGGTGAGGTCACGAACGACACGCTGCAGCCGCTGCGCTCGCTCGCGCGCGGCGAGGCCTTCGATCGCAAGCGCAACCAGCGCCTGCGTCGCGCGCTGCCCGGCAGCGAAGGGCGCTTCTCGCTGCTCCGCTACGAACCGCCGAGCGAGACCGAACGCCGCCTTTCGCTCGTGGAGCGGTTGCTGTTGCGACACGGCGTATTGGTGCGCGATGCCATCAAAGCCGAAGGTATTGCGGGCGGCTTCTCCGCCGTTTACGAGGTGCTGAAGGCGATGGAGGACAGCGGCCGCGTGCGCCGGGGTTACTTCGTCGAGGGTCTGGGCGCCGCACAGTTCGTGCACCCGGGCGTCGAAGAGCGTCTGCGCGGCGAGCGCTCGGCCCGCCCCGAAACGTCGGCCGTGTTGCTCGCCGCGTCCGACCCGGCTTCCCCCTTCGGCGCGAGCTTGCCTTGGCCGCCCGCGAAAGTTCGGCCCATGCGCGCTGCCGGCGCCAACGTCGTCATCGGCAGTGACGGTCGCGCGCTCGCCTGGCTGGCGCGTCAGGAGCGTTCGGTCGTCACGTTTTTCCGAGATTCCGAGCAAGAACGCTCCGACGACGCTCGCCTCGTCGCGGCGATGCTCTCGCGGGCGCTCGAACGCGGCGGGCGGCGGGCGTATCTCGTGGCCCGCATCGACGGAGAGGAAGCCGAGCGCACGGTCCTCGGCCGCGCTCTCGTGGATGCGGGTTTCCAGCGCACCTCCCGCGGGCTCCTCAAGCGCGCCGCGCGAAGCGATTGAACCACCGTCAGAGCTCGATTTCGCGCCGTACCGGCGGCGGCTCGGGGAGGCCGCCGTCCGTCAAGGCGTCGAGCGGCACTCCGGCCTGCTCGAGCACGCGCGTGGCGACGAAAATAGGTGCGCCGGCCCCGAGCGCCATGGCGACCGCGTCGGACGCGCGCGAGTCGAGCTCGACCGTGCGTTCTCGGCTCAGGAGCACGAGGGCGCCGTGATAGACGCCGTCTTCGAGCTTGACGACCCGGGCGCTGTGCACGCGCGCCCCGAGCTCACGCAACGCTGAATCCAAGAGATCGTGCGTCAACGGGCGCGGCGGTTTTTCACGTTCCAGTCGGAGCTCGATCGAACGCCCTT
>DASUTR010000002.1:0-3713 GCA_036374535.1 Polyangiaceae bacterium | reverse complement strand
CGCCCTCGAGCTCGTCGACATGCTGGCGACGAGTGACGAAGCACGGAGCTGCTACGTCGCGAAGTGGCTCGAATTTTCGTACGGCAGGCAGTACGCGCCGTCGGACCAAGCGGTGCGAACCGAGCTTTCGGCAGGGCCGCTCGGCGCGACCGCGATCGCGACGCGCGTCACGACCACGCCCGCCTTCCTCAAGCGCGCGCCGAACGAGGTGGGCCCGTGACCGCGCGCAGCCCGGCACCGCCCGCGAACACGGCGCGCTTGCGCCGGCGCCGCTTCCTCCGGGGCTTCGGCGGCGTGATGGTCGGATTGCCGTTCCTCGAAGCGTTGTCGGTGCGGCAGGCGGACGCGCAGGCGGCGGCTCCGGTGAAGCGCTTCGGCGTGTTCTTCTGTTGCAACGGCGTCGACATGGACCGCTGGTTTCCGCGCGGAGCCTATGGTGCGCTCACGGACGCGCACCTCACCGGTACCGCGAACGAGGCGCTGCTTCCGTTTCGCAGCAAGCTCCTGTTCCCGCGCGGCGTGCACATGACACCGCGCGGTTTCGGTCGCGACGGCGGCGGCGCCGACGATCACGGCAAGGGCATGGCGCACAAGCTCACGGCCCAGTTCGCCGACGACGAAAATTGGCTGGCGCTCGGTGCGTCCGTCGATCAGGTGATCGCGGCGCAGATCAATCCCGGCACCGACGGGGCGCGCCGCCCGCCGCTAAACCTCATGGTCGGCCGGCGCAGCAACTACAAGGGGATGGACTACGTCTCCTACACGGCGGCCGGACAGGCGGTCGCCGGCATCAACAACCCGTGGAACGCCTACGCCGAGTTCATGAACCTGAACAACTCGGATCCCGACGCCGCGGCGGCGCAGATGCGCATCCGCCAGCGGCGCCAGAGCGTGCTCGATCTCGTGCGCACGCAATTCGACGACTTGAAGCGTGGTCCGCTGAGCGCCGACGACAAGCAGAAGCTCGACGCGCACTTCACGGCCATCCGCGACATCGAGACCGGCATGGGCACGACGGGGATCTCCTGCCTCGAGCAGGGCGTCGTCGATCGAGCGCGCATGTACGAGGGCATGGCGCCCCGCACGCTCGAGCAAGAGACGAACTATCCCATCATCGCGGATCTGCACGTCGACATCCTGGCCATCGCGCTTGCCTGCGACTTCACGCGCGTCGCGACGCTGAACTTCGGCAACGGCGCGGGCGGCCCGGTCTTCCGCTGGGAAGGCATGACCCACGAGTACAACCACCACAAGCTCTCGCACGGCAAAATTCGGGACGATTGCTTCGGCGACAGCACCGCGAACGGCTGCGCCGACGTAGCCGGCTACGAAGACATGCTTCACGCCATCGACAAATGGCACGCGTCGAAGCTCGCGCGACTGCTCACGAAGCTCGACTCGTACGTGGAAGCCGACGGCAAGACCGTGCTCGACAACTCCGCGATCCTGTACACGAACGAGCTCTCCGACGGTAAGGGGCACTCGTTCATGGACCTTCCGTACATTCTCGCCGGTTCGTGCGGTGGCTATTTCAAACAGAACGAATACGTGCTGCTCGGCATGGACGGCCGCGCCGAAGACCAGCGCGCGCCCCACAACAAGCTCTTGAACACGCTCGTCAACGCCATGGGCATTCAGTCGAACTGGTTCGGTGTCGCCGAAGGCGGCGGCGGCGAGACGATGCAGGCCGGCGTGTACGACGCGCTGCTCGTCTAGAACGAGGGCTCGAGCACGCAGGCTCGAACACCCACTTCGTTCCGAAAAATCTTCCGCCGAGAAAGGCGCGTCCGGCGCAGCAAGCTACGCGCTCGGCCGGCGCGGCCAAGCGACGTGACCTCCGCAAAACCCGGCGAGAGCGGTTCCGCCGGGCACACGGACAGAATTGTTCAGTTGGAGCGGTTTCTCGCGAGTCACTCGGAAGAGACTCGTCAAATTGAGTTGAGTTGTCACGTGCCGGGCTCTAACGTGGAAACGATGGCGATGCCGACGCTGCGGGGCCTACTCGTCCATTCTCGACGCGGTCGCGCGCGTCTGGCGCTCGGCGCCATGCTCGCGGTTCCCATCGCGACGCTCGCGCCGCTGCTCGCCGGCTGCTCCGAACAGGCGGTCGACGACGGTTCGACCCGCGGCACCCTCGTCGTGTACCTCGCGACCATGAAGGACGGGACGAGCCGCAACCAGTATGCGCTTCAAATCGACGGCAACGAGAGCGACGAGCGCTCGCTCGTCTTCGACGCGGCGCCGCCCGATCTCCCGGCCGGAACGGAAATCAAGGTTTGGGGTGGGATGCGCGGGGAGGCGCTCGCGGTGAATCGCTGGGAAATCGTGAGCTCCGAGCCCGCGAGCGAGCTCGGCAGAGCTCGCGAAGCCATCATCGACGGCACTCCCTATCCGTCGCGCACGTTCGGCTACCTTCTGGTCAACATCGGCGGCGGAAACGGGTCCTACACCGAGGCCGCGGCGCGGGTGGATCTGTTCGGCACGGGCGCGAGCGACGGTTCGGTCAAGCAGTGGTTCCTCGAGGCGTCGTACGGACGGCAGGACATCAGCGGCAACGTCGCCGCGGGCCTTTCGTTCGATATGACCGGGTGCGACTACAGCGCGCTCGCGAACGGGTTGCGCTCGCAGGCGAACTCGGCGCTCGGAATCACGCCGCAGCATTACCTTTGGTTCTTTCTGACGGACAACTCCGCGTGTGCGTGGTCGGGTTTGGCATCGGTCGGCTCGGCAATGAGCCCCGCGCGTGACACCTGGTACAACGCCTCGTCGAGCTGCGTCGTCCTCGTGCAGGAGCCGGCGCACAACTTCGGCATGCAGCACTCGTCGTCGCTGCGCTGTGGAAGCTCGTCCTTCACCAACAACCCGAGCTCGTGCACGCACGACGAGTACGGCGACCGCCATGATCCGATGGGCGGCGCCTGCCGTCACACGAACGGCTGGCAGAAGGGGTACCAGGGCTGGTTCGGAGGCTGCAATAGCGTGCGGGTGAATCAGAGTGGGACGTTTACGCTCCATCCGCTCGAGGTCGAGTGCAACGGTATCCAGGTCTTGCAGATCCCGATGCCCGTCACGACCCGGACGATTCCGCGGTCGGGCGGCGGCGGCAATCCGAGCAACGATCCGGTTCAGTATTACTACCTCGAGCTCCGAACGCGGATGGGGTTCAATCAGTCGAACACGACCTATCCGACCGTGCTCGTACGCGTCGGTCCGGACTACCGCTCGCGCACGCAAACCGGTCTTCACACCTGGATTCTCGACATGAACCCGTCGACGACGGGCCGGGATCAGTTCGAAGGGCTCGGCGCGGGGCAATCGTTCACCGATCCCGCGGGCGGCGTGTCGTTCTCGGTGCAGTCCATCAGCGCGACGAGCGCGTCGATTCAGGTCACGGTTCCCACGAACACGTCGAACACGTGCGCATTCGGCGGCGGTAACCTCACGGCACCCGGACCGGCGACGTGCAGCGCCACGGGGGGCATGGGCGGCATGGGCGGCATGGGCGGCACGGCGGGTCGCGGCGGCGCGGGAGCCGGGGGCACGGCAGGTCGCGGTGGAGCCGGGGGCACGGCAGGTCGCGGTGGAGCCGGGGGCACGGGCGGCACCGCGGGACGCGGCGGCGCCGGCATGATGGGTGGTAACGGTGGCTTGGCTGCCGGCGCGGGCGGGGCGGGCAGCGGCGGCATGATGGCGGGCAGCGGCGGCATGACGGC
>DASUTR010000001.1:0-3933 GCA_036374535.1 Polyangiaceae bacterium | reverse complement strand
GCTCGGCGCCGCCGCGGTCGCGAACGCTGGCGCGCTCGGGGTCGAAGCGCTCGCGCCGCGAGGCGCACGCCTCGCGTGCTCGAAGTGCGTTCTCCGGCTCTCCTAAAGTGGGAACGATAATATCGACTGGCACTGAACGTTTCGTCTAGACGTCTCGACGCAATCCGTGCGCAAGCGGTGCTAAGATGCGTGTGCTTTGTTACCCAGACCCGCTGCTGGACGGAAACCCTCGCTCTCCCACTTCGCGTTCCTGTCGTTCCTGACGCAAGCCCTCGCCTGTGGCGCCGAGGAGAATGGCGTTCCGCGGGACGAAGCCACGGGCGGCGCCTCGAGCGGCGCAGCGGGCATCGGCGGGACGAGTGTCACCGGCGGGTCCGGCGGAACGAGCGTTACCGGCGGGTCCGGTGGAACGAATCTCGCGGGCAGCTCGGCGGGCCCCACGGGCGGGACCATGAGCTCGACGGGAGGCAGCGCCACGGGCGGCGCCGGCGGCAGTGTCGGCGGCTCGTCGAGCGGGGGCACGAACGACACCGGTGGCGCCGGCGGCGTGTCTGGAACCGGTACCGGAGGCAAGGCGGGCTCCACGGGTGCGATGGGAGGAACGGGCGGCAAAGGCGGCGGAGCGGGAAGCGGCGCGAGCGCGGGCTCGTCCGGCTCCGGTTCGGGGAATCGCGAAGTGTTCTCGAATTGTCGCTTTCACTTCGGCACGATCGACTCGAAGGCGACCGGCGGCGGCGCGAGCCTCATCTCCCAGCTCGATTTTTTCACGCCGGGCTGGATGCTCTCCGAGTCGTTCGACCAGCGCTACGTGTGCGACGCCACCAGGGCGGGCGGACCGCTCGAGGGCAAGGTGCCGATCGTGGTCGCATACCTCGCAGCCGGCATCGTGAAGCGCCGTCACAACATCTGTGATTGCAACGTGACGACCTGCGGGTCCGGCAACGATCTATGCCGCCAAGGCGCGGCGCTCATCAAGCAGGACAAGCAGACGATCCTCAACGCGTACCGAAGCTTCTCGCAAGGGTACGCGGGCTGCTACGGCACGACGAAGCCCATCGTCTTCGAAATGGAGCCCGACATCTACCAGTACACGGGGTCGAGCCAGACCGCGCCCTGGACGCCGGCCGAGGCCGGGCAAATCATGGCCGAGTTCGTCGCGGCACTGAAGAGCTCGCTGCCGAACGCGCGCTTCTCGCTCGACGTTTCGCCCTGGGTCGCTCCGAACAACGGCAGCGATCACGGCGCCGACTGGTTCAGGAACTTCGACATGAGCCTCTTCACGTTCGTCAACACGTCGGGCGGCGGCACGAACGCGAACACCGCGAAAATTCGAAGCAGCAACAACATGACGTGGGCCGGGCTGCGCCAAGCGTCGGGCAAGCCCATCCTCGCCGACACCGGCTACGGCGCGAACGGCGTGTCCGCAGGCGAGGATCCGAACTGGAACGTCGCCGCGAACGTGAACGCCCGCATCGCCGACGGCGTGATCTCGATCTCGCAGTACAACCCGGGCTCGAGCTGGGCCAACACGATCTCGAGCCTGCGCCCGCAGCTCAACGCCACGTCGAGTTGTCCCTGACGCTTCTGGCGAGCGACGAGCGCGCTAGAACGACGTTTGCAGCGAGAAGCCGGGGAGCGTCGAGCGACCGACCGGCGCGAGACCCACGAACGTCCCGGGCTCTCGACGCGCGCGGTTGCCGAGCACCGGCGTTACCTCGACCGAAGGCTTCCTGTTGCTGACGAAGAGACCGATGCCGACGACCGACACGACCGCGCCGACTCCCGCCGTGACGAGCCAATACGGCAACGATTCCTCGGTCGAGTTGCACTGGGCGCTCCCGGCATCCGGCGCTCCGTTCCCGCAGCTCACCAGGTAGGCGTAACCGACGAATCCCGCGACGCTCAGCATCGAGCCACCGACGATGATCCCCGCGACCCCGAGTCCGCGCGCGGCCGCGTTCGGCTTCTCGATGACCACGCGCTCGGGCTCGGTGACCGTGACGGGCACGGTATGGCGCCGGCCCGACGCTTCGATCTCGAGCCAGTAGGTGCCTTCCCAAAGTGCGAAGGTGCACGTGGCCGAACAGGTGAGCGGCTTGTCGAACCCCGGACCTCGGATGGACAGCGACGTGGCGTCCGAGTCGAAGGTGACCGGAAACCGTGGCTCGCCCAGCATCGGCGGTTGCGCGTGCGGCGCCGGCAGCTTCGCCGGCGGCAGTGCCGGAAGCTCCGCCGGCGGCGGTTCGACGGGCGGCTCTTCGACGGGACTCGCCGGGACAGGAGCCGCGGGAGCTTCGGGCGGGATGGATTCGTCGGGAACGCCTGAGCTCCACGTATCGGCATCGTTCGGCGTTTGAGCAACCGCGCGAGCGGGCGAACCGAGCGACACGAGGAGACCCAGCGTGAGACCGAGAACCTTCTCGCGGCGCCTCCGTACTTCCACCATTCCGAGAGCGTAGATCAGAAGGTCGAGCTTGCCCAAGCTCCCCTCGCCGGAACGCTCGGTTCATTCGAAGACGTTACCGTTCACGAGCGTCGTCACGCTGTCCGCCCTGAGCGAAATGCTCGGAGCCGACACGGTGCCCAGCGCAACGCCGTTCTCCGTGGCCGACGTGCGGAAGGCGCTGAACGTGGTCGGCACGTTGCTGCCACCGAGGACGAGGGACTTGTTCGTGCTCGCGGTGTTGATGGCGACGACGGTGAAGGCGCCCATCGTCGGGTGCAAGAAGGCGACGACGAATAGGTTCGGGTCGCTCGTCGTGACCCTCAACATCCTCGCGCCGGGGCGGATGTATCGGTAGAAGTTCTTCGAGACGTAATAGCGGCTCCTGCGGGTTTGCGTGCCGCCCATCAGCGTGTACGGCCCGGGCGAGCTCGACTGTTCGCTGCCCTGCCACCACACCCACGCGCTCACGCGGCCGTGCGCGAGCGCCGAATAGATCGCGAGCGCGAGGTCGCGCGCGCCGGGAAATTGCCCGTCACCCGTCCACGCGTCGACGTAGCCGGAAGTTTCCGTCATCCACGACGGTTTGCCGTTGGGCTCGGCCCAGTTCGTCCGCACGAAGTTCCAATACTGCGCGAGCTGCGAGCTCGGCGTCGGCACGACGCCGTTCACGTAGCCATGGTAGGCGAGCGCGTCGAACCTCGACCACGTGGTGCTCGAAAACTTCGGCGAGTAGAACCACTGCTGGCCCTCGAGCTCGAGCATGTTTTCGGTGCCGAAGATGCGAACGGTCGGAAACGCCTGCTTCACGAGGGGCGCGACTGCCTCGATCATGCGCGAATACGAGTTTCGCTTGGCGGGATCGATGTCGTAAACCGCCGAGTTGTACGACTGCACGAACATGGGCTCGTTTTGCGGGCTCAGGGCGTACAGGTTCACGCCGGCGGCGGCGTACTTGTTGATTCCGTCGATCAGCCATTGCGCGTACGCGCCGTACTTCGAAGGATCGAGCGTTCCGCCGTTCTTCAGACCGTCGGGGTGCCGCGCGCAGGGGTTCTGATTCGCCTGAACACTCGCCACCGTGCACTTCATGCTCGAGGGCGGTGACCACACCGTGTAGACGAACTTCAGCGGGACGCGGTTCGCGTCCGCGATTCGCTTGAGACCTTGAACGACCGGGAGCTGCTTCGCCCAGTTCGCGTCCTGATTCGCTTCTTCCGAGTAGTACTCGTTGCGCCACAGGGTTGCGCCGAGGTCGGTGATGACCTGCGTGCCCCAAGCGTCCGACCACAGCGAGCTCGAAGAGCTCCACCACGTGTTCTGCGCGCCGAAGAAGCCGAAGCCTTCGATCGTCTGGTACTGCGTCGCGCGATCGATGGTGACGTTCGGCGTGCTGCCCCAGCCGGAGCCGCCCGTTCCCGAGGTGCCGCCGGTCGCCGTGCCGCCCGTGGCGGTTCCGCCGGTTCCGCCGGTTCCGCCGGTTCCGCCGG